>JABFSC010000385.1 GCA_013140885.1 Deltaproteobacteria bacterium
CCGACGGAGTACAAAGCCTATGCCGAAAATCCGATCAATGTACCGAGATATTGAAGGAGGAATTTTTACGAGGGCCACATCCCGGGCAAGAAAACCTAGCCGCTGAGGCCACTTTTAGACGCCCTAGTCCAAGACAGTGACGTAGCCTCCACCCTGGGCAATCACGATTTCCACGTCGCCATTATTATCAATATCCGCGGTGACCACTCCTGGCCAGACACGATCTCCCGCTGTGTCGATACTAAACTGCTTCGTCCCGTTTTCTCCATTGAGGGCAAACAGGGTGTACGCGCCGCCAAGGACTTCCATTTTACCGTCGTTGTCCAAGTCGGCGACGGCGGGAGAAGAATACCAGCCTGTCTCGCACCACGAGCTGTAACAGCCGCCGCGTTGCCATTTGAGAACCGGGGCCTGGACTGCGGCAGCAGCGGAAAAGGGGGAGAGACCATTGGTGGATAGGAACGATAGGGTGAGAAGGAAGAAGAGGGCACGGCGGCGCATAGCATTTTCTCCCGTGCGAGAAGCAGTACTACCTCTGCTTCTGCGGCAAGATTAAGGATCGACCTCTATTTCGTCACTCTTGTATCGGTAAAAAACATGAAAACTGAAGGGCGAACAATCAGCGAGATTCCCAACGCTGGCCCTATGATGAATGCGGATATTCATGAACCGGGCGGGATGGAGGAAGGTGGCTAAAACCCGCGCATTTTAGCCGGGCTCCGACACGAACGCGGTCTTGAAGCTCGAGACTCGGAATTGAGAAATCGAAACTTGTTAGAGTGGCTACGCTTGCTGCACCGCATGCGTGAGATTCGACAACGACGATTTCGCATCTCCGTACAGCATCCCCGTGTTGGCTTTGAAGAACAACGGGTTTTCCAGACCGGAAAAACCTTTGCCTTTGCCCCGTTTGAGTACAATGACAAACCGGGCTTTATCGACTTCCAGAATCGGCATGCCCGCGATGGGACTATTGGGGTTATCACGCGCATCGGGATTCACGACGTCGTTGGCGCCAATCACGATAGCGACATCGGTGGAGGGAAAGTCCGGATTGATTTGTTCCAGTTCGTATAGCGACGAGTAGGGCACATCGGCCTCGGCTAACAAGACATTCATGTGTCCGGGCATGCGACCCGCGACCGGATGGATCGCGTACTTCACCGTTACTCCTCGTGATTCGAGTAAATCTCCGAGTTCTCGCACCGCGTGTTGGGCTTGCGCGGTCGCCAACCCGTAACCCGGCACAAAAACGACCTGTCGTGCGTAGGCCATTTGTATGGCGACATCCTCTATATGAACCTCCCGCATCTCCCCTTCGGCTTGCGAGGTGGAAGACGTGGAAACCGCGCCAAAGGCACCAAACAGGACGTTGGTGATCGAACGGTTCATCGCTTTACACATGAGGACCGAGAGGATGAACCCGGAAAACCCATCAAGTGTCCCAGCAATAATCAGCACGTTATTGGAAATGGCGAACCCCGTCGCCGCCGAGGCCAGACCGGCATACGAGTTCATCAGCGACATCACGACCGGCATGTCGGCGGCGCCAATGGGGAGCACTAACAATACGCCAAACAGAAACGCGAAGCCCACCATGAGGTAAAACAGCCAGCTCGCTGACGGTACGAAGATCAAATAGATGAAGATCGCCGCCGTGAGGACGAATAACGACATGTTGAGAATGTTTTGCCCCTTGTAAGTGATGGGGGTCCCGCGTACGAGATCGCCGAGTTTGGCGAACGCCATCAAACTGCCAGTGACGGTAATCCCCCCAAACATCACCTCAAAGCCTAACGCCGTCATGGTAAAGGCACCGAGTTCCGCTCCGTGACGGTAGTATTCCGAGATGCCGACCAACGTGGCGGCCAGCGCGCCAAAGGCGTGCGAGAGCGCGGTTCGTTCTGGCATGGCGGTCATTGGCATCCAGATCGCCATCGCCGCGCCAATCACCGAGCCGAGCACTAAGCCAGCAACGATCCATTCGTACCGCACGATTTCATGGCGGACGAGCGTGCCAATAATGGCGAGCAACATGCCAAAGGCGGCCAGGTTCATCCCGCGACGCGCGGTGTCGGGATGGCTCAGGGCTTTCAGGCCAAAAATGAACAGAATGGAGGCGACCAGGTAGGTCAACTCGCTAAAGTACATCATCCTTCAGTACTCCCCTTCCATAGCCAAGTTAGCGAGCAATTTTATCTTTGGTGCGGAACATCTTGAGCATGCGGTCGGTGATCATGAAACCACCGACCACGTTAATGGTCGCCGCGGTGACGGCCACGAAGCCGAGAATCGTACTGGTGAAATTGTAATCGCCGCCGGCGGTGACGAGCGAGCCGACTAGCGAGATCGCTGAGATCGCATTCGTCGCTGACATGAGTGGCGTATGGAGCAGTGGAGGGACGCGAGAGATGACTTGATAGCCGAGGAACGCGGCCAAAGAGAAGACGTACAACGCTGAGATCAATGCTTCTGGGTTCACCAGTAATCCCTCCTTACTTTCTTTTTTTTCATTACCCACGAAGGACATCGGCAACGCGCGGGTGGAGCACTTTGCCATCGTGCGCCACGCACGTCGGACCGACGACGTCGTCCGCGAGGTTGATCTGCAATTCCCCTGCTTCGGAGATGAGGAGTTGCAAAAAGGCGGTCACATTCCGCGAGTACAACTGACTGGCGTGCGTTGGGATCGTCGCCGCCAAGTTGAGTGGCGCGAGGATCGTCACGCCATTTGTGTGGTGGACTTCTTCGTCCGGTTTGGTCAGCGCGCAGTTCCCGCCCGATGCCCCGGCCAAATCAACAATGACGCTTCCCGGCTTCATGCCAGCCACGGCTTCGGCGGTGACGAGGAGCGGGGCGGCACGGCCAGGCACCTGCGCTGAGGTAATAATGCAGTCGGCGTTCTGGGCGGCCTTGGCAATCAGCGCGCGGCTGCGATTCATAACCTCATCGGTCACTTCTTTCGCGTAGCCCCCCGCATCTTCTGTTTGGAGGCCATCCAGAGCGACCTCGAGAAACGTGGCGCCGAGCGAGCGGACGGCTTCTCCCGCCGCCGCGCGAATATCGAAGCCTTCGACGACCGCGCCTAAGCGACGCGCGGTGGCAATGGCTTGGAGGCCAGCGACTCCGGCACCGAGGATCAAGACTCGGGCCGGTGGTATCGTTCCTGCCGCGGTCATCAACATGGGAAACATCCGGGGCAGCCGTCCCGCCGCCAGGAGCACGGCTTTATACCCAACAATCGTGGCCATTGACGAAAGGCCATCCATCGCCTGCGCGCGGGTGCTACGGGGGACAAGTTCCATGGCGAAAACCGACAGCCCGTGTTCTATGGCAGGTTTGAGGGCGGGTGCTTCATCAAGTGGGCGAAGAAACCC
>JABFSC010000426.1 GCA_013140885.1 Deltaproteobacteria bacterium
TCACGGCGGACGATACACTGCTCCACTTCCTCGCTACGCTGTGATGCCGTGATAATGTGGAGAAAATTGCGCTGAAACCCGCACGGGGTGCGGGTTCTCTACGTATACTCCACATTACAATTTAGTCTGGGTTAGGAACATTATGTAACGCGTTACATAATGTTCCAAGTAGACTCAACACCGAAGACCCGCTCTTCGGGCAGAAGCTGCTCGGTGAAATTATGATTGGCTACGGGCGGAGTACGGATAAAGGGGTGTTTACCTCGCCGCTGACACTGGTGGCTCCGGGTATGGGACTGCCCGCCGGTGCTCGTATCCTGAGTAATAGAGTAGAAACAAAATTCTTACAGGTGTTCCTCGGCGCGAAATATAAACTGGTCAATTACGGCATGGAGCGCTTGCAGGACATTGTGCAACCCTACGTGGTCACTGGCTTGGGTATGAATGTGCTGTTGGGGCGGACCACACGAGCGGGAGTTGATGTGAATGACGATGGCCGACCGGATGTGAGTTTGCCCTCAGTGGGCTACCCTGGCGGTCTCATTGGTGGCGTGACGCCTGAAGCGCCGGAGTTGTATCGGCGCGGATTTCCTACGGGGCAGGGAAATATCAAGATCGCGTATAGCATCGGTGGTGGCGTGGATGTGCATCTGACGGAACGCATCTTCATCGGCGCTGATGCGCGCCACAACTTCCTCGAAGGCCCAGGAGACTACGGGACGTATACCGGCAAGGTCGGATTTCTCTGGTGACGCGAGTGTTCCCTTTGGCGACAGTGTTGTTCTCCGGTGTTTCAGAAGGAGGCACCGAAGAACAACACTGCGAGGGTCACACGAAGCGCGGGGGGATTTTTCACTGGTCGGCGCGATGGCCTTACTCTTGCTCCCCTCAAAAGAGAGTGACTCGCGATTGGAAAAAATAGCAAGACGACAAAGGAGGTACGATTATGCTTCCCCCATTTCTTCCAGGACTTCCAGGTGCCGCCGAACTTGATCTGATGTTAGTCTTTTCGCCATTCCTGATGGGCCTTGTCATCGGGCTTGGCATTCTGATCTTCGGCTTCGGTGT
Source organism: Deltaproteobacteria bacterium (assembly GCA_013140885.1). Taxonomy (GTDB): domain Bacteria; phylum Desulfobacterota; class Binatia; order Bin18; family Bin18; genus JABFSC01. Next base: position 1,069 of record JABFSC010000426.1, read on the forward strand.
CTATGCGTGGTTCTCCCGTATGCTCACCGCCCCGCTGCAAAAGGCGGTGTATCCTCGACGGTTTGTCTGTCCGGTCAAACAGCAAAAGGTGGAAGCCAAGTTTGTCGCGTGGAAGGGGCAACCGTGGCACCCACTCGACGTGGAAGGGTGTTCAGGTTGGTGCGTGGGCGCGGAGAAGGGGTGCAACAAGGAATGTCTGCGAGTCTTCGACGGACCGGCGCCAGTCTCGCCCTTGCTCTTGCTCTAAATGGAGATGACACATGGCTGGTGAATATCTACTGGCGCGTGAGGCGGTAGCAACCTACGTCGCTTCGGGTCAAACACAGGGGATGCTTCGCGATCCCCTCCTCCGCGCCTTGTTGAATGAAGTGATTGTCGCCTACCAGGAATATCGTGGCAACAAGGACATCATCCATGAATTGTCGTTTCTGCTTGATGAGCTGAATGACGATGTCGGGCCGATCACACGCGGGAGTTGAAGTCAGCGAACACGTCGTAAGAGAGAAGGAGCCTGACCATGAGCACTTACTATTCCTGTGATTCACACGTAGTGGAACCGCCTGAAGTGTTCGCTGGTCTCGAAGCTCGCTTTGGTTCCCGTGCCCCGCGCATCCTCCAGAATCCCGAAGGCAAGCGAGGAACGTATATCGCTTTTGGCAAGGCCATGTTCTCCGTGGGACGGCTTGGTATCGCTGGACACCGCCTGGATGACCCGGCAACCCAAGAACTCATGGCGCGTGGTTACGAAGGTCTCAACCCTGGAGTGTACGACCCGGTGGCGCGGCTCAAGGTGCAAGAGATCGATGGCATCATCGGCGAGGTGGTGTATCCGGGAGCGAACATGCTGGCGTTCTCGTATCCTGAACGGGATGTCGTGCACGCGCTCTTTTGTCGTTACAACGACTGGCTCCGGGAGTATTGCAGTCACGCGCCGGGCCGTCTGGTGGGGATCGCCTGTCTCCCACTACCTGACGTGGACGCGGCGATCCAGGAGTTGGAGCGCACCGCTCAGAAGGGGTTCCACGGGTTCGCCATCCCTTGTTCCGCGCCACCCGATAAACCGTATAGCCACCCGGACTACGAGCCCTTTTGGCAAGCGGCGGAAGAAAGCGGATTTCCTCTTTCCATGCACATTTTTTGTGGGAGTACGCTGGATATGGGACTTCCGGCGCATTGGGGATCGCCCACGAGCGGCATCGTTGGCTATACGATGGCTCATGGCGCCATCGTCGCCACCATCGCGCAACTCATTTGTTCTGGCGTCGCCGCACGTCATCCCCGGCTCAAGTTTGTGTGTTGTGAATTCGAGACCGGCTGGCTGGCGCATGTGCTCCAACGTCTTGACCACGCCACCTACCGCGCACGCGAGGAGGCGTCGCCAGACCTCACCATGCCGCCGAGCGCCTATTTCCGTCGTCAGTTCCACGCCTCGTTTGAAGACGACCAGTTGGGGGTGATGACCCGTCATGCGATTGGCGTGGACAACCTCATCTGGGGCAACGACTACCCGCATCACGATTCGATATGGCCGCACTCTCAAGAGGTGCTAGACCGCATCTTCCAAGGCGTGCCCGCCGACGAGAAGCACAAAATGACAAGTGGCAATGTCCGCAAGCTCTACGGCATCACCGCGCCCCCCTCCTAGCCGGGAAAGAGAACTTGAGGAAAGATCACTTGACTCCCCTCACCCTAGCCCTCTCCCAGCCGGGAGAGGGAACTTTCAGAACCCTCTCACTTCACGCCATTGCCCAGCCGGAAGAGGGAACCTCGGAACTAATTTCAGCCCATCGCGTCAGGGGTGAAGGGGATCGAATATGCTTACCGCATAGTTATTGCAGCACGAACCCTTCATAGCCCCTGGCCGCCACTTCCGCGCACTTTTTCCGATAAGCAAGGGCGGTGTTGGCATAAAGCAAGAAGACTCGCTTCTTGCCAGGGTCGAGCAACACACAGTGGTCAAGAAAGCACAAGGCCTTCGTAGTCACGACCAGCGACTTCGGTGATCGTGCTGAAGTACTTGGGCGCGCCGCCGTTGTAGACGAGGTGGCGGATTTTGCCAAACTCGTGCCCATCGACGTTGGAGTTATACCCCGTAAACCAACTCTTAGCTTTGCGCATCAGCACCATGTTGTACATCGCCGCCACATGCTTGGACCACCGTTCCTCGGCCTCTGGCGTCGCTTCCATCCGCGTGTAGCCATGCTGCCACATGAACTGCAGTAACTTGGTGGCCCAGTCCACACAGACCTCAATGCCACGTGGGAAGTTGGTGGCGGACGACCCACTTTGCGGGCCAGCGAGCATCACCATGTTCGGGAACCCGCTAATCTGCAGGCCGAGGAATGTGGTCGGTCCCTCAACCCACTTGTCGCGCAGCTGCTGCCCACCCACACCGCGGATATCGATCCGGTCGAATGCGCCTGTCATGGCATCGAATCCGGTTGCATACACGATGATGTCGAAATCGTACTCCTGCTTGGTGGTCCGAATGCCGGTCGGCGTAATGCACTCGATCGGAGTTTCCTGGAGATCGACGAGATGCACGTTCTCGCGATTGTAGGCTTCGTAGTAACGGGTCTCTAAAGGGACGCGCTGAATACCAAACCCGTGATCTTTGGGAATCAGCTTCTCAGCCACAACCGGGTCTTTCACCCGACTGCGGATATTGTCCGCGATGAACTCCGAAAATTCGGCGTTGGCTTTTTCATCGGTGAAAATTTCGCGGAAATTACTCAGCCAAATGCCAAAGCCTGGCTCACCATACAGGCGCTTCCAGAGTGCCAACCGTTCCTCACGGGAGACCTCATAGAACCCGCGACGATCGGGCTCGTGCTCGAACCCGCCTGGGGTCTGCGAACACTTGGTGAAGATTTGTTCATACTTCGCGCGGATTTGGTCCATTTCTTCCGCGGAGATAGGGCTGTTATTCAATGGAGCGCACCAATTGGGACGTCGTTGAAATACCGTCAGTTCCTTCACTTTGTCGGCAATCTCCGAAATCACCTGCACCCCAGTCGCGCCAGTGCCGATAACCGCGACCTTTTTACCAGTGAGCTCGACCGGTTCATGTGGCCAGTAAAAAGTGTGGAAGGATTGGCCTTTGAAGTCCGCGGCTCCCGCGATGCGAGGCATGGTCGGCGTGGACAATAACCCAAGCGCGGTGAGCAAGAACCGGCAGGTCATCTGCCGTCCGTCCTCGAGCGAGAGCTGCCACAAATTGTGAGTCTCATCAAAATGCGCGGCTTTGACCCGCGCGTTGAGCTGGATATGTTTGTGGAGATTGAACTTGTCCGCCACGTAGTTCACGTATTTCAGGTTCTCAGGCTGGGGGGAGAAGCGCTCCTTCCAGTGCCACTCACTGAGCAGCTCCTTGGAGAATGAGAATCCGTACGTGTAGCTCTCCGAGTCAAACCGGCACCCTGGATAGCGATTCCAATACCAAGTGCCACCGATACCAGCGCTCCCTTCCAGCGCGGTGACGTCCACCCCCAACTCGACGAGTCGATACAATTGATAGATACCGCACATCCCAACCCCAATGATGATCACCTCGTGGTCAGGCTTGCGTGTGTGTTGTCCATTTACCGTGGTCTGCGTCATGAACGATTGTCTCCTTCTAACAGCCAGATACATCATCGTGCCGTTTTCTTATCAAGAGCCCTAGTCATCATCTATTATTGCAGCACAAACCCCTCATACCCCTTAGCCGCCACTTCCGCGCACTTTTTTCGATAGGCGGGGGCGGTGTTGGCATAGAGTAGGAAGACTCGTTTCTTGCCGGGGATATTCGCCCCGACAAACCAGGAGTTCCCTTTGGCGAATAGCGTCCCTTCCGTTAATGCGTTGGCATGCTCTACCCACGCTTCTTCCGCCGCCGGTGTCGGCACGATGCGTTGCAGATTCTTCTTGCCCATATAGCCGATGCAGTTCGCGATCCATTCCACCACCGTCTCGGCGCAGCGAGGAAAATTACAGAACGCGGCGCTATTGGCGATGAAGAAATTTGGAAAGCCCGCGGTTTGCAGCCCCAGATAGGTGCGCGGGCCATCCGCCCATTTGTCCTTGAATGACTGCCCGCCCTCCCCGCGAATATCGATCCGGGTCAGCGCTCCAGTCACGGCGTCAAATCCCGTGGCATAAATGATAATGTCGAATTCATACTCTTTGTTGCTGGTCTTGATGCCCTTGGGAGTAATGCGCTCAACCGGGGTCTCCTTGAGATCCACGAGTACGACATTGTCCTGGTTGTACGCTTCGTAATAATTCGTCTCCAAGGGAATCCGTTTGGACCCGAAGGGATGGTCCTTGGGCACGAGCTTTTCGGCGACGACTGGGTCTTTCACGCGCGCGCGAATCTTGTCGCGAATAAACTCGGCGAAGTCCTCGTTGGCTTCCGGGTTGGTCATAATGTCATGGAAGTTGCCCAACCATTTCTCGAACCCCGGTTTCGCCCACAACTCCTCGTAGCGCGCTAACCGCTCTTCCTTCGGGACCTCAAAGGTCTTCCGTGGATCAAAGTCATACACAAAGCCAGTCGGAGTTTCGTTGCATTTCTTGAACATCGACTTGTAGTTGGCCTTGAACTGCTTCTGGGTTTCGGGTGTCACCAATGAGTTGCGCAACGGCGCGCAGTAATTGGCCGTGCGCTGGAAGACCGTGAGGTGAGCCGCTTCCTTGGCGACAATGGGAATCAGTTGCACGGCGGTGGCCCCGGTGCCGACGACACCGACACGCTTGCCCGCGAAATCAACCTTTTCCCGTGGCCACTTGCCGGTGTGGAGCGACCTGCCCTTGAAGGTCTCGAGGCCCGTGAATGGCGGAGTATAATCGGCGGACAGAATCCCCACCGCCGCGATCACAAAGCGCGCTCGTGCGCGCTGGCCACTGACGAGTTGGACGTCCCAGCGATTCGCTTTCTCGTCGTAGATCGCCGACTTGACGCGCGCATGGAGTTGGATGTTGGGGCGCAGATTGAATTTGTCCGCCACATAATTGAGATACCGCTCATTCTCCGGCTGACCGGAAAAATGTTCCTTCCACTCCCATTCCTGCAACAGCTCTTCCGACCACGAGTAGCCGTAGGTTTCGCTTTCGGAATCGAAGCGGCAGCCGGGATACCGGTTCCAATACCAGGTGCCACCCACGCCGCCACCATCCTCGAAAACGCGCACCGAAAGTCCCAGCTCTCGGATGCGATACAATTGATAGAGGCCGGTCAGCCCACCGCCAATAATAATCACATCATACTGATCGACCAGCCCTGTACTCACTGTCGGGGTCTGCTGCTGTAGAGAAGTTGCCATATCTTTCCTCCTTTGTGTTTCTCAATCTCTTTCTCCTTGTCAAAGAACGGACGCGCGTCCAAGCGTCCATCGCGATCCGACTATGTGTCCGCTTGCTGTCTGAGGGTGAGCACGGGACAGGTCGCGGTGCGCACGACTTTTTCCGCGACACTGCCAATCAGCAAGCGCTGAGGGCCAGTGCGGCCATGGGTGGACATGACAATCACATCAGCCTGCTGAGCAGTGGCGATGTCAACGATTACCTCGTAGGGGTTGCCTCGCTTCGCCACGATGTCGCACGGGATGCCCGCCGCATGAGTGCGCGCCACTTCCGCGAGCTGCTGTTGCGACCACTCCAGCGCATGTTCAACCTCAGCGTAAAAGTTCCGCCCTTTGGAGCCATATTGCTCGGCCAGCGGGTTATCAATCACATGAAGCAGGATGATCTGGCCGTTATTTTGCCGGGCGAAGTCGGTCGCGTAGGCGAGCGCGGTGAGGGAGTTCTCCGAGAAATCGACTGGACACAGAATCTTCTTGAATGGTCGGGCCATGATGTTTCTCCTCCTGTTGGTGGGTAGAGAGCCACTAGCAAAGAGCAACCTCTATGCCGAGCTGATCTCATACGACAGCGACGAAAAAGGCACCGCCTGGAGGGCGTTCTCGCAAAAACAAGAAATGTTCGCGCGCCTTTTCTTGTTTTTCAGCATGCGAGGCCGCGCATCGGGTTGGCTCGCTTGGAACCATCACTCCCGTGGGACTGGCGCGAAAGGAGACAGTCCTCCTTGTGGTGGAAAAACTCGTGCTCAGGGATCACCCGTTCGGCACCAAGCGGGTGCCATTGGCGAGTGGCTATTACGAGGTCTACAACCGCGACAATGTGGCGCTGATGGGTGCCAACGCCCCCCGCAAGAAACGCACGTTCCTCTTGTATGCCGGCGGTTCCCCCGTCTATCGGAAAAATGTGATGCGGTGGCGGCCAAGGGCTACGAGGGGTTTCCCTTGCGGTAACGCAGCAACAGTCTGTTACTTCTAAATCAGTCCACAAAACATTGGCACACTTCGTCACCATGAGTGAGAAATCCCCCCTAGCCCCCCTTTTCCAAAGGGGGGGAATAAAACACCCCCTTTTCCAAAGGGGGTCGCCCGAAGCGCGGGGGGATTTGCGGCACTGTACCAAGGTCGTGTGGTTCGATTTAGTTTCGGACAACTTCAGGGAGGAAAAAGCCGGAACCGTGTGCTGTTCTTGCGCCATCGAAAGATTGCGGTCTTCTTCGACAAGGGGTAAGTACGGGGCATGAAATTTTCGGAAGTGGTGGAGCAAGCCCGCATACTGCTGCAACGCACGGGGAAGATAACCTATCGGGTGCTCAAGCGTGAATTTGCTCTTGATGACGACTCACTGGAAGACTTGAAAGAGCAACTCATTGAGGCTGAAGCGCTGGCGGTCGACCAGGACGGCAAGATGCTGGTGTGGGTCGGCGAGGCGACGGAGGGGGAAAGAACCGGGGAATCGGTGAATCGGAGAATCGGAGAGCCGAAAACCTCGCCCCAGCACCCAGCACCTAACACCCAGCCCCCTATAAGCTACACCCCTGCCCACCTTGCCGAGCGTATCCGCGCCGAACAGGCGGCGCTGGAAGCACGCAGCGGAACCGACGGCGAGCGCAAGACGATCACGGCGTTGTTTGCCGATCTCAAAGGCTCGACGGCGTTGATTGAAGGTTTGGACCCCGAAGAAGCCCGCGCGATTATCGATCCGGCGTTACACCTGATGATGGACGCCGTGCATCAGTATGACGGCTATGTCGCGCAAGCGTTGGGCGATGGCATCTTTGCGCTGTTCGGGGCACCGATCGCCCATGAAGATCATCCGCAGCGGGCGCTTTATGCCGCATTGCGCATGCAAGAGGCGATGCGGCGTTATGCAGATACGTTGCGCGCCAAAGGTTATCCGCCGCTGCAAATGCGGGTGGGCCTGAATACCGGCGAAGTGGTGGTGCGCTCAATCCGCAAAGACGACTTGCATACGGACTACGTACCGGTGGGGCATTCGACCAACCTGGCGGCGCGGATGGAGCAACTCGCCAATCCCGGTTCCATCGTGGTCTCCGCCTACACCCATCGTCTGACCGACGGCTACTTTGCCTTCAAGGACTTGGGACCCACGCAAATCAAAGGAGTAGAAGAGCCGCTGAACATCTATGAAGTGTTGGGCGCGGGCCCACTCAGAACCCGACTTCAAGTCACGGCTACCCGACGGGGACTAACCCGGTTTGTTGGACGCCAGAGCGAGATGGACCAACTGCAGCGGGCGTTAGACCAAGCCAAAGCTGGACATGGACAGATCGTCGGGACGATGGGCGAGCCAGGGTTAGGCAAGTCGCGGTTGTTCTACGAATTCAAACTGCTCTCGGTGACTGGCTGTCTGGTGCTGGAAGCCTATTCGGTGTCGCATGGCAAAGCCACGGCCTATCTGCCGGTGATTGAACTGCTCAAGAGCTACTTCGATATTCAGGCGCAGGATGACGAACGTAAACGACGCGAGAAGGTCGGCGGCAAAATCCTCATGCTGGACCGCAGTCTGGAAGACACGTTGCCGTATCTGTTTGCGTTGTTGGGGGTGGAGGAACAGCCTTCACCATTGCAACAAATGGATGCGCAGATTCGCTGCAGACGCACGTTTGAGGCTCTCAAGAAACTGTTTCTCAGAGAGAGTCTCAATCAACCGTTGGTCCTCATCTTCGAAGACCTGCACTGGATTGACGGAGAGACGCAAGGCTTCCTGGATGTGCTGAGTGAGAGCATGGCCAGCGCCAAGTTGTTGCTCCTCACCAACTACCGCCCGGAGTATCGCCATGAGTGGGGGCAGAAGACGTATTACACGCAGTTGCGGCTCGCACCGTTTGGCCGCGAGGAAGCGGAGGAATTCCTTGACGTGTTGTTAGGTGAGCACTCCTCACCCCAACCCTCTCCTCAGAGAGGAGAGGGAGAGTCCCCTCGCCCCACCGGGGAGAGGGCTAGGGTGAGGGGAATGGAGAGTCATCTCCACGCCCTCAAACAACTCATCCTCGACAAGACCCAAGGCACGCCGTTCTTCATGGAAGAGATCGTGCAAGAGTTGGTGGAACAGGGAGTGCTACGGCACGATGCTGCCATCGGGTGGGTCGTGACCCACCCTACGACCGCGCTCCAGCTTCCCACCACCGTACAAGGCATCTTAGCGGCGCGCATTGATCGCCTCGCGTCCGACGAGAAAGCCCTGCTGCAACAGTTGGCTGTCATCGGCCGAGAGTTTCCGCTGAGTTTGATCCGCCAGGTCATCGCTCAGCCTGAGGGCGAATTGTATCGCCTCCTTGCCTCCCTCCAGCGCAAGGAGTTTCTCTACGAGCAACCGGCGTTTCCCGAAGTCGAATATATCTTCAAGCATGCGCTCACGCAGGAAGTGGCCTACGGCACGGTGTTGCAGGAGCGGCGCAAGGTCCTGCACGAGCAAGTGGGGCAGGTAATCGAACAACTCTTTGTCGGGCGATTGGACGAGCACTACAGTGAACTGGCGCATCATTACAATCGCAGTGGAGATGCGGCAAAGGCCGTGGAGTATCTGAGTCTGGCGGGACAGCAAGCAGTGCGGCATTCAGCGCACGCGGAAGCGGTCAGTCACCTGACCACCGCTTTGGGGTTGCTCAAGACTTTGCCTGATACCCCCGAATGTACTCAACAAGAACTCACACTACAAATCGCCTTGGGTCCAGTGCTTATGTCCACCAAAGGCTATGCAGCATCCGAGACCGGCGCCGCCTACCTGCGGGCCGTAGAACTCTGCCAGCAGCTGGGAGAGACAACGCCGCGCTTTCCCGTGCTGTACGGCGTGTGGGCGTTTCAGGTCGTGCGAGCAGAATATCAGACCGCACTCACGCTGAGGGAAGAACTGCTGCATATTGCGGAACAGGCACACGATCCTGCCCTGCTAGTGGAGGCGCATTGGGCATTGGGGTGCGTGTTATTCTTCATGGGAGAGCTCGAAGCTGCCCGCCGGCATTTTGAGCAGAGTGTGGCGCGCTACGATGCACCGCAGCATCGTTCCCTAGCCATTTCGTATGGCCACGATCCGGCCATGAGTGCTCTCATCTATGAGGCGTGTGCGCTGTGGTTGCTCGGCTATCCCGAGCAAGCGTTGCGGCAGAACCAGGCCAGCGTGACTCTCGCCCACGGGCTCGCCCATCCCTTCAGTCTCGCCTATGCCCTCTGTCTGGCAACCGTTGCGCATCAATACCGCCGGGAATGGAACCAAACACAAGAGCAGGCTGAAGCGGGGATCGTCCTCGCGA
>JABFSC010000228.1 GCA_013140885.1 Deltaproteobacteria bacterium
GTCAAGGCACGACGAATATCATTCTGGAACAAGACCACAATCACTAGGAGAATCGAGCTGAGGAAATTATCCAGTACCCAATTGAGCGTATAGAGCTCAAAGACTTGCGAAAATAGATAGGTGGCGAAGAGGACGACCAGCCCCCCCAACATCTGCACGGCGCGGGTACCACGGATGAGGAGGCTCAGCCAATAGACAACACTAGCAATGAGAGCGATATCGACCGCGTCTTGCCAGCGAAGTTGCGTGAGCAGGTTCGTCATGATTGCCGCGAGTGATGAGGCACGCGCGCGATTTTCACGCTGACCACCCGCGCGTCATACACATCTCGCCCCAGCCCGCGACTCCCCGCACTTCAGACTCTGGTTCACGCGAGGAGTCAGGCGAAACTCAGGCCGCCGGTTGCGGTTCGGCGATTGGGTCCGTTTGTGGCCGCAGCGCGCGCATGATCTCGTCAATCTCAGGCCCGTCCAACACCTCTCTCTCGAGTAATGCGGCGGCCATCTTGTGCAAGATGTCGAGGTGCGTGCGCAACAAGTCCTTGGCGCGCTCGTAGGCGGCCGAGATAATCTGTCGCACTTCCGTGTCGATATCGACCGCCGTTTTTTCGGAGTAGTCTTTCGCCTGCGTGAAGTCACGCCCCAGAAAAATCTGTTCTTCCTTCTTGCCGAAGGTCATCGGCCCGAGTCGTTCACTCATCCCCCACTCACAGACCATACGGCGGGCCAACTCCGTCGCTTTTTCCAGGTCATCCCCCGCGCCGGTGGTCATTTGGTGAAAGATCAATTCCTCGGCCGCGCGCCCACCAAAGATGATCGCCAACCGGTCGGCGATGTAGTCCTTGGACCACGTGTGCCGATCATCGACTGGGACCTGCTGCGTCACTCCGAGTGCCATTCCACGGGGGATAATCGTTACTTTATGGACAGGATCGGTGCCAGGAATCAGCCGCGCCACCAACGCGTGCCCAGATTCGTGATACGCGGTATTCTTCCGTTCTTCCGGACTGAGAATCAGACTGCGCCGCTCGGCGCCCATCAGGACTTTGTCTTTCGACAACTCAAAGTCCTGCATCTCCACTTTGTCCTTGTTTTTCCGAGCCGCGAGCAGCGCCGCTTCGTTCACCAAGTTCTCCAGGTCCGCCCCGGAGAATCCTGGCGTGCTCCGCGCCAAGGTCTCGATATTCACGCCCTCGGCTAACGGGACGCGCCGACTATGGACCCGCAAAATTTCTTCTCGTCCACGGACATCGGGCCGCGGCACGACCACGCGACGATCAAATCGTCCAGGGCGCAGAAGCGCGGGATCGAGCACGTCTGGGCGGTTGGTCGCGGCAATCAGAATCACGCCTTCGTTCGCCTCGAACCCATCCATCTCGACTAACAATTGGTTCAGGGTCTGCTCACGTTCGTCGTGACCGCCTCCCAATCCCGCCCCGCGATGGCGACCAACGGCGTCAATTTCGTCAATAAAAATGATGCACGGGGCTTGTTTCTTCCCCTGCACAAACAGGTCCCGGACACGCGAGGCACCAACCCCGACGAACATCTCGACAAAGTCCGATCCGCTGATCGAGAAAAATGGGACGCCTGCCTCACCGGCGATCGCACGAGCCAGGAGCGTTTTCCCCGTCCCCGGCGCACCAACCAGCAGAACTCCCTTGGGAATACGCCCGCCGAGACGGGTGAATTTTTTCGGATCCTTGAGAAAAGCGATGATTTCCTCGAGCTCTTCTTTCGCCTCTTCCACCCCAGCCACGTCACTGAACGTCACGCGATGCTGGTTTTCGGTGAGCAACTTCGCGCGACTCTTGCCAAACGACATCGCCTTGCCGCCACCGATCTGCATCTGCCGGAGAAAAAAGACCCAAACCCCAATGAGCAAAAGAATAGGAAACGATTGGACCAAAAGGACAACGTACCACGCATCCCCTTCTTCGGGCCGAGCTGAGATTTTCACCCCTTTTTCTCGCAGGGTACGAACGACATCCGGGTCTTCCGGGGTAAACGTCCGGAAGCTGTCGTCATTACGGAACTTGCCACGAATGATTCGGCCCTGAATGGTGACCTCGGACACCTCCCCCTTCTCCACAGCGGAGAAGAAGGCGCTGAAATCGATTTCAGGTATCTTTGGCTGTTGCGGATTGAACACCTTGAAGATGAGCAGGAGGACCAGCCCCAATGTGAGCCATAATGCGAAATTGTGCGATCTATTCACTCACTTTCCCCTTATACAAAGCTTGGACACCCTAACACAGTTTTCCTTTCTCCGGCAATGGGATGACCTGCCCCTGACACATCCAACGAGTAGTTGGGGTGATTTTCGCGATTTCACCCCGGACACAACCAGGCACCCAGGCAATGTCGGCACCAACAACGACCAGGGGCCAGGTTGACCGGCGCGCGACCGGAACCTTCGCGTCAACGAACACGTCGTGCACCTTTTTATGCCCCTGCATCCCTAGAGGACGCACCCGATCTCCGGGAGCGACCGCGCGCACGATCACTCCGTCGCGGACAGCCTCCCCATCGAAGAAGGCGTGCCAGAGAGTCCGCGCCTGTAATGGTTCACCATTCCCTTGCCATTCTTGCAGCGCGGAGAGCACCACACGATAGTCACCCTCCCCCACTAACAGCTCAGTTCCTGGGAGCAGCGAGGCACGGTACGGACTTGCAGGCGTGGGCCTCTCTCGGTTTGTCATCACAAGATTATCCCCGTCACGCACGACGCAATGCTTGCCGGGGACATCTACACTTCCACGACGCCGCCCGGTACTCAAGTCGAGGACAGCGCGGAGATGAAAAAATGTCAACTCAACGGCGAGCCCATTCTCCTCAAACCATTGGCGTAGGATACGTGCATGAAGAGCTTCGGGTTCAGCGACAAGTTTACTCAGCGAAAGGATGGTAGGCGCGATTTGTACCCGTGCACGCCCCGCAATGGCCTGGGTGTCAAGCCAGGCTTCTTCTTCACGAAATGTCGTCGCCAGCGCGGCGAGGTGGTGGCGCACCCGCGGAGAAAACTCCTGTTCCAATAGTGGCAGGAGCCGATGGCGAATCTTATTGCGGCTGTATTTCCAGTCCTCATTGCTAGGATCGACCGCGTAGGGAAGCTGCTGGGAGAGCACATATTCCATCACCTCTTGTCGGGTACAGTCGAGCAAGGGGCGCAGAATCCACGCGTGCCCCAATGACCGCACTGGTGGCATACCAGCCAACCCCCGCCGCGCACTGCCACGCAGCAAGCGAAAGAGCACGGTTTCCGCTTGATCATCAAGCGTATGGGCAAGGGCCACCGCCGGGAGCCCGAAGTTCTCACACGTCGTCTGAAAAAATCGATACCGTTCCGCCCGTGCCCAGGCCTCGATCCCGGAAAGCCTTGCCGGAGGGGTCAAGGTCTCAACCAGACACGGTAGCCGCCACCGCGCGCATAATGTTTCAACCAGCCGTTGTTCTTCGTCTGCTTCTTGTCGGAGCCGATGATTGACGTGGAGAACCGTCAGCGAGAGGGACTGATCCCGCGCCAGTGTGACCAATGCGCCCAAGAGGGCGACCGAGTCCGGGCCACCAGAAACCGCGACGCCGAGCGGCAGTGGCCGTGGCGTGGGGGAGTAATAAGCAAGCGCCGCCGCGACTTGCCGTACTAACCGAGGAGTTCGCATCGTGTCCTGTTCATGGTGCTTGTCCGATTCGCCAGAGGTTGGCATCATAGCAGCATTATGAATCGATCACATCCGCGCTGGGCGATCCGCATGCTTCTCATGCCTCTATTGATGATAACGCTGACGACGAGCGGTTTCGCGGAAGAACCGACATGGAAACACGAGGGCACGCAATCACCGGAACTGGGAAAATTGTTGCGCGAACTCAACCAGAAATACGGACCAGATACCGTCTCGTTGATCAGTTGGCTCAATGACGCGACGATTCGCAGCGGGTCCGTACTCACCGCCACGGTCGGCGTGAAGGGGCAAGAAACCAGGGCAAACATCACATATCTGATCGTCCAGGTTGAAACGGGCATCATCTTCAATACCCAAAAGGACGACCAGACCAGCCGCTTGCGCACGTTGTGGGAAGAAATCCTCGCGGATGCGTTCAGCCATCTTGAGAATATGCGGGTCCCCACCGACGGGGTGAGAATTGATCTGCTGTCGCACTGCAAATCATTCGCAATCACGGATGATCTCACCGAGCACATGGATGAACCTGGTCAGACCGAAACCGTGAAATTCTATTTTTCTGGCGACTCGTTACGGTCCTATCTGTACAAACAACTGCCCGCGCAAGCGTTACTTTCCGGCACGCCGATTCTGGTCAACGAGGTGCCCGCGTCTTTCTCGCCAGTGGAGACTACACCCAAAACAGAGGCACGTACTCCTCGCCTTGGCGATCGCCAATCGTAAAAAAAGCGTGAGACCTGGAAGCGCCGCTCGCACAATTGCACCCGCCATCTCGGTGTGGCATACTCCGTGGCGCAATCTAGCGAGGCACGTTATCCACAAGAAAGGGAGGAAACAGTATGGCTGATGTCACAATCCGTGCATTGAAGAATGGTCCGTATGAGGTCACCGGCGGGGCGAAGGTCACCGACCAAAAGCGCGGTGAATTCAAGGGGCAAGGCGACCCGATCTATCTGTGTCGCTGCGGGCAATCCGCCAACCGTCCGTTCTGTGATGGCACCCACACCAAAATTGGCTTCAAAGCCGAAGAAACGGCGAGCTAAACCACCTTACTTTTCGTTGGTACCAGCCTCGGTTGACTGCTCAGCCGGGGCTTTTTTCTTTTCGTCGGGCTGTTCACTCAGCACCTGCACGGCGCGGACTCCCGCTCCATACCGGTAGACCATTTCTCCGCCGATATAGCCCTGCACCAGCACGCCTAACACGCCAATCGTCGCGCAGACTAACCACGACACCGGAAGCGGCTCGGCGAGGCGCAAGCGAATCACGGCGAGAATGACAAAGAATCCGAGCACGCCGTAGCCTCCATACTCGTGATAGAGCAGCAGTCCCTCAATCTGAGCGTCGAAGGCGCTGGCGGGTCGAGGGAATAAGTGTTCAATCCACCCACTCGCGCCCGTGACTCCCAGCGCGAGCACGCCGACGAAGAAGCAGAGTCGCCCCGCGAATCGCCATTCCGCTCGTGGGTGCCAATGCGCGATCCAGTCAAGCACGAGGGCGACACAGGTCAGCGCCACCGCGAAATGGACGGCGATGGGGTGAAACACCAAGACAAGGTCAGATTCGAGACTCACCGCAAACAAGTCCAAGGTCTAAGGTCCAAAGTCCAAGGTCTAAAATTTCGAGTTTCAGGTTGCAAGTCTCAAGCCTCAAGCCCCAAGTCTCAATTCCCTTTTGATTTCCGATTTTCATGCTACAACCCTCACCAGTTGATCCTTCATGGAGGCACCAGTGACACAAGACTCCCCAATCGTCGTCGCGCGGGTTGGCGAAGTGGATCCCGGCACCACGAAAAAATTCATGCTCACGGTGGATGGTCGGGAAACGGAATGTTTCCTCGTGAATTATAGCGGACAGTTATTCGCGTATGTCAATCGGTGCCGCCACGTGCCGATGACGATGGACTGGATTGATAATCAATTCCTGACGGAAGACGGACGCTACATTCTGTGCGCGACGCATGGGGCCGCGTTTGAACCAGACAGTGGCGAATGCGTCTTTGGTCCGCCCTGTGGAAAGTTCCTGGACCGCGTCCCGCTCACCATCGAAAATGATGAGGTCCTCGCCCATCGCCCCATCGAAGCGGACGACTGAGGATCAGCGTCGGGGCCTCTCCCCGCGCGACTATTCCCATTCATCTCCGAAATGCGCCCGCAGGAGTCGTTGCTTGAGATAATCGAGGGTGCCGATATCCTCGATGATGTCACCGCCCGTATCGTAGAAAAAAATCTCGCCCTTCTTATTGCGCCCGATAGCCACGAGCCATTCGAGTTCGGTCCGATCTTCCAGGAGATAGTTAATCGTTTGTGAGACACCTTTCGCCGGGATGAGTGTCACTTTTGGTCGTTTTGGTTTCTCTTGTGGTGTCGTCGTCATGATGCGTCTCCAGCAGAGGACAACGTTCTTCTCGCTGCTGTCAAATGCTGCGGGCAGGATAGGAGTGGGAATTCATCAAGTCAAGAGTGAAAGTGTGATCGTCTCGACGTGGTACGTCTGCGGAAACAAATCGACAGGTTGCACGGCATGAAGATGATAACCGTGTGTGTGGAGTTGCCGCAAATCACGCGCGAGCGTGGCCGGATCACACGACACATAGAGCACGGCCCGCGCGCCCAAGCGCGGCAACAGCTCAATCGCGGCGGCGGCGCCGATGCGGGGCGGATTGAGGAGGACGACATCGCCACGCGCGTCGGACTGTAACAGTTGGTGAATCCCCGCTTCCACGCTCGCGGGAATAAACTGGACGTTGGTCAGCCCCAAGCGCGCGGCGTTGGCTTCGGCATCTAGCACCGCCGCCCGTTCATGTTCAATGCCGACCAACGACCGCACGCGTCGGGCGATCGGCAGACTCAGATTGCCCGCGCCACAGTACAGCTCTATCACTTTTTGTTGATCGGTGAACGCGCCCAAGCCGAGCACGGCTTCCACCAACGCGCGATTGCCAGTTGGATTCACTTGCGTGAAGGTCCCGTGGCGCATGGACAGGATGGGTCCATCCACCTCAGGCTTGAACGACACATCGGTATTGCCCCATCGACGTCGCCACCCCGCGCCCAAGAGCACGAGTCCAGCGACTTGTGGGTGAGAAAGCAGAAAATTAGCGCAGACCACGTCATCATTGGCGTACCAAGGCCCCTCGGCTTCTCCCACCAGCACGATGGAAGGCGCGGTCGTGTCCGCCAACTCGCCACCAATGATCTCGATCTGTCGCACGTCCGTGCGCAACGCGACACTCCACTCGCGCACCGTCCGCAACTGCGCCGCGACATCTTCCCTGGCGATATGGCACGACTCGATCTCCACCACTTCATGCGACTGTGGCGGAGAGAAGCCAAAGTGCCCATCTTGCCCATGCAAGCGAATGCGATGTCGATAGTGCCATTCTTGCGGCGCGGGAATGATGGGCGACATCGGCGGCTCGGCGATCCCGCCAATCCGTCGCAACTGCTCGCGCACATTCAGTTCTTTCGCGCGCAATTGTTCAGCGTAGTCCGCGTGTTGCCACGGACAGCCACCACAGCGCGAGACGTAGGGACACGGCGGAGTCCGACGGTACGCGGAAGGTTTCCGTATCTGGACGACATGGCCAGTCGCATAGCGTTTCTTCTCTTCACGCAGCGCGACCTCCACCTCGTCACCCGGCACGGTACCTGGAACAAAAATAGCCTTCCCATCCGCGCGGCCAATACCAGCCGGGCCCTGAGATAAGGCGTCTATCGTAAGAGTAATTGTTTGGGAAGGCATAGGAGAAAAATCAAAAGGCAAACATCAAAAGGCAAAAATGAAGAGCACAGGACTGAGTTGAGAATCTACAATCCCAAATCCGCAATCGTGAGAGTCGTTGTTCGAGAAAGCATGGGAAGAAATCAAAAGTGAAAAGACAATGAGACTTGGGGCTTCAGACTTGGGGCTTCAGACTTGGGAATTTTTAATTTCCGCCTTTTGCCTTTTGATTTTGCCTTCTCCCCAGCCGGGGGGAATGGTTCCCGCTGGTGGGTGTGCTAGAACCGCGCACTATGTCGCAGGGTCCCATCACCATTCGTCGCGGGCAACGTACCGACTTCCCACTCCTCCCGCAACTGCTGGGGCCAACGGTATCGCCAGAAAGCGAGAAAGCCCAGGTCCGCCACTGGCGACGGGTTGCCAGTAATCCAACCCACGATTTCTACGTTGCCGCGCGAGAAGGCAGCGTTCGCGGCATGGTCCTGGTGTCCTACATTCGTGCCCTGACGACCCCAGGCTGGCGAGCGATTCTCGACCTCGTCGTCCCAGTCGCCGCGCTCTCCGAGGTCGGTCCGCTGTTGCTCGATTGCGCCAAAGCCCGCGCACGACAACGTGGCTGTCCACACCTGATGGTGTGGCCGACAACGCAAGATCAATCAGAAGAACTCAGCACGCTTTTCCTGCAAGCGGGCTTTCTCCCCTCTGGAGAAGTGCTATCTTGCGCGGTGCAATAATTTGACCAGATGAGAGGGGCCTGTGATTCGATTTCTTCTCGGTATCGTCGTTGGCATTATCGCCACTGTGTACTTTCTCCATACTGAGAGTGGGGAATATTTGCTCTCTTCGAGCACCAAGGTTCGCCATTTGGAGGAAAAACTCCAACATGCCGACGAACAACAGAATCATCTCGCGAAAAAACTCGAAGAGGCGACCGTTGTCATTGAAAAGATGGCCACGCAGTTCACCGCACTCGAACAACGCTTCCAATCGCTGACTCCGCCAGAGAGCCCGAAAACCAACACACCGCCGGTCGTGGAAGCCCCACCGCCTCCAGCGCCAGAACCAGGGGCTTCCGTCCCCGACTCCGGCGCCATACTGGAACCGCCCGTGGCACCCCCAACACCAGAAGAATCTGGGGCCAGTATCCCAAGCGATTCGCCCGCGCTCCAGTAGCGCGCAACGCGAGTCAAACTCACACGCTCAGCCTATGGGCTTGACCCTGCGACCAAGAGAACGCTATGACAGTCCCCAGTCATTCATTCTCATCTTTCATTTCCATGATGAACATTGTCGGGGTGTGGCTCAGCCTGGTAGAGCACACGGTTCGGGACCGTGGGGTCGCTGGTTCGAATCCAGTCACCCCGACTCTCAGCTTTCTTCTATTCATCACGGGCACGCACTTCCTTCGTCCTTGATTCGCGAGATTTCGCCATGCTGCTCATCATTATCGTGATCGTGCTCGCCTACCTCTGCGGTTCAGTCCCAACCGGCGTCCTTTTAACCAAGCGGTTAGGACTCAACATCCGCGCGATGGGTAGTGGCAATGTGGGAGCCACCAATGTCGCCCGTAGCGCGGGCAAGAAAGTCGGCCTCCTGACGTTACTTGGTGACATTATCAAAGGGCTGGTTCCGGTTTTGTTGGTTCGGTTTCTTGACCTTGGAGAAACCGCTCTGGCCTGTGCCGCGGTCGCCGCGCTGCTCGGCCATATCTTTTCTCCATTCTTGGGATTCTCCGGTGGGAAAGGCGTGGCGACCGGACTTGGGGTATTACTCGGGCTCGCACCTCTCGTTATTCTTTTTGCCCTCATTTTCTTCAGCGTCACGTTCGCCGCCAGTCGTATCGTCTCCCTCGCTTCCTTAGTCGCCACGGCGGCGACCCCGCTCTTATTGTGGTGGTTCGCCTATTCGTCAGCCCGCTTTTACGCCGGACTGCTCATCGCGCTGCTTATTATCATCCGCCACCAGGACAACATCGTGCGGCTGCTCAACGGACAAGAACAAAAATTCAGTTTCGCCAAAACCCCACCTGCTGCCTAAAAAACCAGCGGTGCCTATCAACTAATCACCACCCCAGCACCAGCGCCAGGAAATGCCCCCGTCAGCAGCCCACTTTTTCAAGAAATTTTCGCCGGAACTTCCCACGCGGGCGGCACTGGTTTTGCACTCTGGTATCTGGGCTCTCATAAACATGTGACCTATCGGAGCCTCTCCTGTAAAGCCGGGAATAAGACCGAGAGCAAGGATCGGCTTTACAATATCGTGGTTTTCCTTTAGAGAGGCCGGACGGAGGTCCATCATGAAAGGCGCTATGAAAAAAGTTGAGGCGATTATCAAGCCCTTTAAGCTCGACGAGGTCAAGGAAAACCTGAACGCGATCGGTGTCCGCGGCCTAACGGTCAGTGAGGTCAAGGGGTTCGGCAGGCAAAAGGGACACACTGAATTGTATCGCGGAGCCGAGTACGTGGTCGACTTTCTTCCCAAGGTCAAGCTCGAGATTATCGTCAACGAAGACCTGGTCGCCAAAGTGGTGGAGACCATCGAAAAGGCCGCGCGGACGGGACGGATTGGGGATGGGAAAATCTTCGTCACTCCCGTAGAAGAAGTCGTCCGCATCCGCACGGGCGAACGTGGCGAAGACGCCATTTAATATCCACATCATTACTATTAGCGAGGGAGGAGTGTAGGCAATGACACCGAAAGAGGCAGTGCTATTTGCACGCGATCATCAAGCCGAGGCGGTTGATTTCAAGTTCATGGATCTGCTTGGCACCTGGCAACATTTCACGATTCCGATGAGCGAATACGAAGAGGCGCTCTTCGAGGAAGGACTAGGCTTCGACGGCTCATCGATTCGCGGCTGGCAGCCCATCAACGCCTCGGACATGTTGGTGATCCCCGATCCCACTACCGCAGTCATTGATCCGTTCTGCGAACGCCCCACCTTGAGCCTGGTGTGCAATATCGTCGATCCCATCACCAAGGAGGAGTATTCGCGCGACCCACGTAATATCGCCCGCAAAGCCGAAGCCTACCTCAAATCAACCGGGATCGGTGACACTGCCTACTTCGGCCCGGAACCGGAATTTTTCATTTTCGACGACATCCGCTACGACCAAAACCAACACGAAGGCTACTATCACATTGATTCCATCGAAGGGGTGTGGAACTCCGGCCGCAAGGAAAGCCCCAATCTGGGCTCGAAGATTCGCAACAAAGAAGGCTATTTCCCCGTCGCCCCGCTCGATACGCAGCAAGACATCCG
>JABFSC010000793.1 GCA_013140885.1 Deltaproteobacteria bacterium
CACCAAGACCAACGAGCAAATGATCAGTGAGTTTCAGTTGCTCTATGATCTCGGCTGGCGTGGGTCCGTCTTTCTCGTTGATGATAATTTCATTGGCAATCGTCGCAACGCATTGCGCTTGTTGCCCGATCTCGCGCGGTGGCAGCAGAAATATGACTATCCGTTTCCCTTGTGTACCGAAGCCAGTGTTGATCTGGTCGAGCATCCCGACCTCCTCAATGCCATGCCAGCGGCGGGGTTCAATCTGATTTTCTGTGGCATCGAGACCCTGAGCCTCGAAGCGCTGCTCAAGATGAAAAAGCAGCAGAATACCCACAAGATCGAGGGCGGCCACGAGGAACACTATCTGTTGAACGCGGTGCGGAAGATTCAGGAGCAAGGTATCGAGGTGGCCGCCGGATTCATCCTGGGAGCCGATGGCGACACGGAATCCTCGTTCGATGCGCACATCGAGTTCATCCAGAAGGCCGGGGTGGTGATGGCGATGGAAGGGCTGCTGACGGTCCTCAAGGAGACCGGCCTCTACAAGCGGTTGGAGCAAGAGGGCCGGTTACTGGAAGAGTCGTCGGGCAATAATGTCAGCGCGCGGTTGAATTTCGTGCCGCAACTCGACCGGGACATGCTGATTAACGGATACAAACGCGTGCTCTCGACGCTCTATGATCCAAGTCTGACCAACTATTTTGAGCGCTGCTGGGTGTTGATCCAGAATTTATCGAGCGCGAATTTCCGGGTGCGGCGCGTCGAGCGGCGCGACATCATCGCTTTTCTCCGAACCCTGTGGCGGCAACTCCCCTCGAAGCAAGGCGTGGCCTACGCGCGCTTTTTGGCCAGGGTGCTCCGACAACGACCCAAGATGTTCCCCGAAGCCGTGCGCTTCGCCATTGAGGGGTATCACTTTGAGAAGGTCACTCGGCAGGTGGTCGCTGGGTAACGGCCCCCGTGCCGCCCTCCTTCCGCATCAGTCCTCTTTCGACCGTCAACACTGAAGCGGCGCGCATCTCCACTCGTTCTTCACGCGGCGTGATGCGCACGCTTCACTCACCGGACGCGGGTCTCACACCACGCGTACACTAAGGGGAGCTTTTTATGGACCAACAACCACTCGCGATGGCGTTCGCCAAGACCGTACATTGTTTAGAAGTGTTTCAAGCCGTGCAAACCGATTGTCGCACCTCGGGCTGGTATTGGGGCGACGTGCGCGGCAAGGCCTCGGTCGGGGCCGCCACGGATGCCCTCTTACGCCGGGATCTCATCTGCTCCAGAGTCGGGCCGCCGCCGTTCGCCATCACCGCGAAGGGCGAAGCGTTTCTCAAGACCCACGAGCACGCCTGGACGGAATTTCTCGCCAAGACCGACCAGCCCTCAACCATTGAACACTTCGCGCGCGCGCTCACGGAGATACCCGAAGTGCTCACCGCACCAACCGCCTAGCGCACGCGGACCCCTGACCACCCCTAACCAGCGGCCTCACAGAAGAAGGAGATGATGTTCATGGAAAACTCCCTATCCCTCACTACGTGGGCTCACGAGATCGCCGTTCTCGTCGATCGCAAAACGCTGACACAGGAACAACGGCAGCAATCGAATTTCTTGACACAAGCGCAAGCCGAGACCGTCTGGGTCAAGGGAATGGGTCAGGTCGTCCAACTGCTCACCACATTAGTGCACGCGCTCAAACAGACGAACCGGTTCCCTGACCTGAGTGTGTTGTCCTATGCCCAGAGTCCGCAAGGAACGACCACGTACATGCGGCGAGGAACATTGTTGAGCGTGAGAGGCTTACAAGAAGAGGGGCCAACGATTGAGTTGGAAATAGACACCGCCCCACCGTTTCGCGCGGATCTGCTCGCTCCTACGGTCCGCGTGCTGACTTCCCCACATCCGCATCATCCCGCCGGTCTCCCCCAGGCGCATTGGAACATCGGAGTGTCCGTGCTCGGAGAGGTAGTCTGGCAACGGCTGAATCCTGCTCTCACAATAACCGCGGAGGCCGGGAGCGAAGACATCCTCAAGAACTTCCTGGCGTTCTCCTTGCTCACGGCGTGAGTGATAAGGGACATGGATTGAAATTGTTATGGCCCCAGAACCTCCAGCGCAAAGTCCGTTCCGCGGCGCTCTCCTCCGCTCATCTTGAAGAGCTGATTCGCGCTGAACTCTTTAGCAGCGAACGGCTCGAGCAACATGGCGAAAGCCTTGCCCTCGCGCAGCCGGTCACGCCGACTCCGCGCGCGGTGCGCCCGCTGTTACCACGAGTGGTGGAGAACGGGCGGGTGCTGCTCGACGCGTATCGCGCCATTGCCCAGGCGATCCGTGAAGAGCGCGCCATCATCCCCGCGGCCGAATGGTTGGTCGACAATTTTCATATCGTGGATGAGCAACTGCGTGAAATCCGCGACGACTTGCCGTCCGGCTATTACCGCGAACTGCCGAAGTTAGCCGATGGGCCTCTGGCGGGCTATCCGCGTGTTCTTGGAATCGCGTGGGCGTTTGTCGCGCATACGGACAGCCGCTTTGAGCCCGAGACCCTCCGTCGCTTCGTGCGGGCCTATCAGCGCGTCCAGCCCTTGACCATCGGCGAGCTCTGGGCAGTGGCCATCACCTTACGCATCGTCCTTGTGGAGAATCTCCGCCGCCTCGCGGAGCGGATCGTGCACAGCCGGGCGGCGCGACAAGAGGCTGATGTGGTGGCCGACACCCTGATCGGACTTGATGGTCACCTGCCTCAGCCATCAACCGTGGTCTTACGGGAATTCGAGCAAGCCCCGTTAGCGACCGCCTTTGCCGTCCAGCTCGTCCAACGACTGCGCGATCAGGACCCGGTGGCAACCCCAGCGTTGCACTGGCTTGAAGAACGCCTGGCGGCCCAAGGCACCACGGGTGATGAGATTGTCCGGGTGGAACACCAACGGCAAGCGGCAATGAACGTGACCGTCCGCAACGTCATTACCAGTATGCGTCTGATGTCCGTGTTCGACTGGGCGGAATTTTTCGAGAGCGTGAGTTTGGTTGATGCGGAACTCCAGGTTGACACTGACTTTGCCGCCTTGGACTTCGCGACGCGTGATCGCTATCGACACGCGATCGAAGAATTGTCGCGAGGCTCTCACCATTCAGAACTGGAGGTGGCCCGGCGGGCGGTTCGCCATGCCACACGTTTCCGGGCTGCGGCGCGGGACGCGGGCGACCTGCCTGGGAACGGCCAGGGGGATCCAGGCTATTGCCTGATTTCGACTGGACGCTTCGCTTTCGAGCGGGAACTCGGCTTTCGCGTGCCACTGAAGAGTTGGCTGCTGCGCGCGTACGTGACCCAAGCGGCTCCCCGGTACCTCGGCACCATCGCCATCGTCAGCGGACTCATCCTCGCGGGATTCCTCCATCATGCCGGTGTTGCGCAAGCTGGGGCAGCGGGCATGCTGGTCCTCGGATTGCTTACGCTTATTCCAGCCTCCGATTTGGCCATTGCCGTGGTGAATCGCATGGTCTTGGCGCTGCTCAGGCCGCACGCGCTGCCGAAGCTCGCGCTCCGTGAGGGCGTGCCGGCGGAACTGCGCACCCTGGTCGTCACCCCAACGCTCCTGACCGGGCAGGCGCAGATTACCGAGCAAATCGAGCGGCTGGAGGTGCACTATCTCGCGAATCCAGAGGAAGAACTGCGCTTCGCGCTGCTCTCGGACTGGCGTGATGCCCCTACGGAGACCATGCCGGAAGACGATGCCTTACTCGCTACGGCGGTGGAAGGCATCGCCCGGCTCAACCGGCTGTATGGGAATGCTTCGGACGGGAGCACACGATTCCTCCTGTTTCATCGCCGACGCATGTGGAACGAGAGCGAACAGCGGTGGATGGGATGGGAACGAAAACGGGGGAAGCTGCATGAACTGAACCGGTTGTTACGCGGCGCCACTGACACGACTTTTCTGCTCACGGAGAGTCAGACGCTCATCGTTCCGTCTGGCGTTCGCTATGTCATCACGCTGGATGCCGACACCGAATTACCGAGAGGAGCCGCGTGCCGTTTGGTGGGCACGCTGGCGCATCCCCTCAATCGGCCCAGGTTTGATCCGCGTGTTGGTCGGGTGGTGGAAGGATACGCGGTGTTGCAACCTCGCGTCACGCCAACACTCCCGGCGGATCGCGATGGCTCTCTTTTTCAGCGCATCTCGTCCGGCCCAGCGGGTGTTGACCCCTACGCCTCCGCTGTCTCCGATGTCTACCAGGACCTGCTCGCCGAGGGGTCATACACCGGGAAAGGCATCTACGACATTGATACCTTCGAAGCGGCGCTGGCTGGGTTGGTGCCTGAGAATGCCTTGCTGAGTCATGACCTCTTCGAGGGGATTTTTGCCCGTGCCGGCCTCGTCACCGATATCGAATTCTTCGATGAATTTCCCGCGCAGTACGAGGTCGCCGCCGCCCGCCAACACCGGTGGGCTCGTGGGGACTGGCAGTTACTGCCGTGGATCATGGGGCGCTTCCCACACACAAGCGGCAGTCCGGCGCATGCCGCGATTTCCGCGATCAACCGGTGGAAGATGTGTGATAACCTGCGGCGGACGCTGTCGGCCCCGGCTGCGCTCCTGACCTTGGTGACGGGGTGGCTATTGCCATTCACGTCGCCGGTGGTGTGGACACTCTTCATCCTTGCGACCATTGTCCTTCCGACCCTCTTTCCGGTCGTCAACGGTCTGCTCCCGCATCGACGCGGGGTCTCGAAACGAAGCCACGCCCGGGCGGTGAGCACTGATATTGCCTTGGCTCTCGCGCATGTGGGGCTCGCGGTAACCTTGTTGGCCCATCAAACCTGGCTTATGACCGACGCGATCCTACGGACGCTCTGGCGTGTTTATGTGACCCGCCGCGATCTGCTGGAGTGGGTAACGGCCGCGCAGGCGAAGTCGGGGTCCGATCTGTCCCTTGGCGGGGCATATCAACGCATGCGCGGAGCCGTGGTGCTCGCCATCGCCGCGGGCGTCCTTGTGGCTGTGGTGCGACCGGAAGCCTGGCCGATAGCCGCTCCGTTCGTGCTGCTGTGGGCGCTTTCGCCCCTGGTCGCGTGCTGGATAAGTCTTCCCCCGCGTGCAGCCGGGGAGCAGCCGCTCGCGGAAGACGAGACCCGCATGTTCCGCCTCACCGCGCGCCGGACGTGGCACTTCTTCGAGACCTTTGTCACCCCGGAGCACCACGCCCTGCCGCCTGACAATTTCCAGGAAGAGCCGACTCTAGTGGTCGCCCACCGCACCTCACCCACCAATCTCGGGTTGTATCTCTTGTCCACCGTTGCCGCCTATGATTTCGGATGGATGAGCGCGCTGAGCGCGGTGGAACGGCTCGAATCCACCTTGGACACGATGAACGGTCTCGAGCGATTTCGAGGACACTTTTACAATTGGTATGACACCCATGACCTACGCCCGCTCGATCCCAAATACGTGTCCGCGGTGGACAGTGGCAACCTGGCTGGCCACCTCGTCGCGCTGGGACAGGCATGCCGGGACATGGTGGCCCACCCGATCCTCGGCCCGCAGGCGCTCTTCGGTCTCGCCGACGTGGTGGGCCTCATGCGGGCGGCGGCGCGTGCGACCGCCGATGACCAGCGCACTCAGACGGTGACCCACAAACAATTGGATGAGGCCCTCACTTCCCTGACGACCGCTTTGGCGCCACTTCCCACGACCCCAGTGGAGTGGCTCTTGCGCCTGACCACATTGGCGACTCGCGCGCATACCGTAGCCGACATCGCGCGCACGCTGACCGGACGACAAAAGGCTCACACCACCGCGGAGGCGCTGGTGTGGGCGGAAGCGCTCTGTGTTGGTATTGAAAGTCACAGGCACGCTCTTGAGCTAATGTTTCCTTGGGCCCGGCGGCTCTGTGGGGGGAGCGCCTCACACATGGTGACACCTTCACCTGACGCGTTGGGCTGGGCCATTATCGCTCCTCTGTTTTCCCCACTGCCGACGCTGGCGGAGCTGCCGGACCGCTGTGCGGCGGCCATGCGCGAACTCGCGACCCTGCGCCTTCGCATGATGGCGGACGGTGACGCGCCACACGACACTGTGGCGACCCTCGACGCGTTGAGTGAAGACCTCGCGCGTTCGGCCACCGCCTCCGGGGCGCTGGTCCATCGGCTCACGAGGCTGACGCAACTCACGAAGGGGATGTTCGACGCGATGGAGTTTGGCTTTCTTTTCGACCCAACACGGAAACTCTTCTCCATTGGATACCGTGTGGCGGATCATACGCTCGACCCAAGTTGTTACGATCTGTTGGCCTCCGAGGCGCGACTGACGAGCTTTATCGCCATTGCCAAGGGCGATGTGCCGACGTCGCATTGGTTCCACCTTGGTCGGACGTTGACGCCCGTCGGCTGGGGCTCCGCGTTGGTCTCGTGGTCGGGGTCGATGTTCGAGTATCTCATGCCCGCGCTGGTGATGCGTTCGCCGCCAGGCAGTCTTCTGGACCAGACGCACCGTCTGATCGTCCACCGTCAGATGGCCTATGGGGATGAGCGGGGCGTGCCGTGGGGGATTTCGGAATCCGCCTACAATGTGCGCGATCTCGAATTGACATACCAATATGCCAACTTTGGGGTGCCGGGCCTGGGACTCAAACGGGGACTGAGCGAGGACGTGGTCGTTGCTCCGTATGCCACGGCGTTGGCAGCCATGATTGACTCGGAGGCGGCGGCGCACAACTACACCCGACTGACTGAAGTGGGCGCCAGTGGGCGGTATGGGTTTTACGAAGCACTCGATTACACGAGGACGCGGGTGCCCGAAGAGACCGGGGTAGCGGTGGTGCGCGCCTACATGGCCCATCATCAGGGGATGTCCCTCGTGGCGCTCTCCAACGTCCTGCACGACGGGTTGATGCGCACGCGCTTTCACACCGAGCCGCGCATGAAAGCCACGGAGTTGTTGTTGCAGGAACGCACGCCACGCGATGTCCTAGTGGCCCGGCCCAGGGTCGAGGAAGTGCAGGCCGTCGCCAACGTTCTTGACGTGGTTCCCCCCGTGCTTCGCCGTTTCACCTCTCCGCATGATCTCACGCCCGCCACGCATCTGCTGTCGAACGGACGCTACTCCGTGATGGTGACCGCGGCAGGGTCCGGCTATAGCCGGTGGCGTGAGCTTGCCATTACGCGTTGGCGGGAGGACCGCACCCGTGATGCCTGGGGGAGCTACATTTTTCTGCGTGACGGACAGAGTGGCGAGGTGTGGTCCGCCACCTATCAACCGTGCGGGATGGAACCGGACACATACGACGTCGCGTTTCCCGAGGATCGGGTGGAGATCAAGCGGCGTGATGGCACGCTCACCACGACGCTCGAAGTGATCGTGTCGCCGGAGGATGACGGCGAGGTGCGTCGAGTGTCGCTCTCGAACCTGGGAACGCGCACGCGAGAAATCGAACTGACGTCCTACGCGGAACTGGTGCTGGCGCCGCCAGCAGCCGACGCGGCGCACCCGGCGTTTTCTAACTTATTCGTGCAAACGGAATTTGTTCCCACATTCGGCGGCCTGCTCGCCACGCGCCGTCCCCGGTCACACGACGAGGCCCAAGTATGGGCGGCGCATGTGGTCGTGGTCGAGGGGGACACCGTGGGGGACGTGCAATATGAAACTGCCCGCGGGCAGTTTCTTGGTCGTGGGCGGGGGATTCGCTCGCCCCTCGCGGTCCTCGATGGCCGCCCACTTGCCAATACCGTCGGCGCCGTGCTCGACCCCATCTTCAGTCTCCGACGCCGAGTGCGGATCGCGCCGGGAGCGACTGCTCGTGTGACCTTCTCGACGCTCGTGGCCTCCTCGCGCGAGGCCGTGTTGAGCTTGGCTGATGAATATCGTGATCCCGCGACGTATGAGCGAGCAGCGACACTCGCTTGGACGCAGGCCCAGGTGCAACTACATCATCTCGGTATTGCGCCTGATGAGGCGCATCTATTCCAGGAGCTTGCCAGCCGGATCATCTACTCGGACCCAACGCTACGACCGTCGTCCGCAGTGCTGACACGGAATACGCTCGGCCCCTCGGCGCTCTGGCGGCACGGCATTTCCGGCGATATTCCCATCGTCCTCGTGCGCATTGATGACACTGAGGACCGCGAGATCGTCCGGCAGCTGCTACGCGCGCATGAATACTGGCGGATGAAACAGTTGGCGGTTGATGTGGTGATCTTGAATGAGCAGGCGTCCTCGTATGCGCAAGATTTGCAGATGTCCTTGGAGGCCCAGGTGCGCACGAGTCAGTCCCGGTTACTGCACGATGGACACGAACCGCATGGGAACGTCTTTATTCTCCGCGCGGACCTGGTGTCGGTTGAGGAGCGCCTGTTACTTCAGACGGTCGCGCGTGCGGTGCTGTTGAGCCGGAATGGGACCCTCGCTGAGCAAATTATTCGTCGCCCACGAGCACAGACCGCGGTGACTCCGCAGGTGCACCAGCCTCTGACGAAACCGGCGGTGGTTCCCCCGCCGGTGGTGGACCTGGAATTCTTTAATGGCCTTGGCGGTTTCGCACAGGATGGCCGGGAGTATGTCACTCTCCTGGGTGAGGGACAGTGGACACCGGCCCCGTGGATCAACGTCATCGCCAATCCCTCCTTCGGCTTTCAGGTCTCGGAATCAGGCGCGGGCTACACCTGGTCCATGAATAGCCGCGAGAACCAGCTCACCCCCTGGTCGAACGACCCGGTCAGCGACCCGCCCAGTGAGACAATCTATGTGCGGGATGAGGACACTGGCGAGGTGTGGGGAGCGGCGGCGCTGCCGATCCGCGAGGAGACGGGAGCCTATCTCGCGCGCCACGGGCAAGGGTACAGTTGCTTCGAGCACACCTCTCACGGAGTGTCGCTCCGTCTGGTGCAGTTCGTCCCTCGTGAGGACCCGATCAAGATTTCTCGCCTGACGATTGAAAATCATTCTGGCCGGCCCAGACGGCTTTCCGTGACTGGGTATGTCGAATGGGTGCTGGGTGTGTCGCGGAACGTGTCCGCGCCCTTTGTGGTCACTGAGATGGATAGCGCGACGAGAGCGATGTTCGCACGGAACGTCTGGAATAGTGAGTTCGGCGAGCGTGTGGCCTTTGTCGATCTGCGTGGCGAGCAGACCGCATGGACAGGCGACCGTACTGAGTTCCTTGGTCGCCACGGCGGGCTGGACGCTCCCGCCGCGCTTGCACACGGAAATCGACTCTCTGGGAAGGTGGGCGCCGGTCTTGACCCGTGTGGGGTGGTGCAGACGACGATTGACCTGCGTGCCGGGGGCCACGCCGAAGTGGTCTTCTTTGTCGGCGAGACGGCGACGGTGGAGGAGGCGAGGACTTTACTACTGCGGTACCGGACCGTGGACCTTGATGTGACCTTGCGTGCGGTGACGGACTACTGGGATGATGTGTTGGGCGCGATACAGGTGACCACGCCCGACCGTGCGATGAACGTGTTGCTCAATCGCTGGCTGTTGTACCAAACGTTGACCTGCCGAGTATGGGCCCGCACCGCGTTGTATCAAGCCGGGGGGGCGTATGGCTTTCGCGATCAGCTCCAAGATGTCATGGCACTGACCGTGACACAGCGAGACCTGACGCGGGCGCACCTGCTGCGGGCCGCCGCGCGACAGTTCGTGGAAGGGGATGTCCAACATTGGTGGCACCCGCCCTCCGGTCGGGGGGTCCGTACCCGGATCTCCGATGATTTGCTCTGGCTGCCGTATGTGGTCAATCATTACCTGGAAGTCACGGGGGATAGTGGTCTCCTTGATGAGGTTGTTCCTTTTCTTGATGGTCCGGTGCTGACGGAGGGGCAAGAGGAATCGTATTTTCAGCCAAATGTCTCCGAACAGCAGGGGACCATGTTCGAGCATTGCGCGCGCGCGCTTGACCGTAGTCTTGCGGTTGGCAGTCATGGCTTACCACTGATGGGGACAGGAGATTGGAACGACGGGATGAACCGCGTCGGCCATGAAGGGAAAGGCGAGAGTGTCTGGCTCGGTTGGTTTCTCCATACGATCCTCTGGGAATTCGCGCGGCTGGCCGATGCCCGCGGGGAGCACCAACGCGCCGAAGTGTGGCGACTGCACGTCAGTGCCCTCAAAGCGGCACTGGAGCGCGAAGCCTGGGACGGGGCCTGGTATCGGCGTGCCTACTTTGATGACGGGACGCCGCTGGGCTCCGCGAGCAACGCGGAATGTCGCATCGACGCCATCGCCCAATCGTGGGGAGTGCTCTCCGGTGCCGCCGAACCCGCCCGTGGTGCACGCGCCATGGCGGCGGTTGAACAATACCTTGTGCGGCGCGCTGAGGGGCTCGTTCTTTTGTTCACGCCACCTTTCAATCACACGGACAGTCCGATGCCCGCACGGCGTAGTACGGACAGCTTCAATGTGGACATCCGCAATGCGGACCCCGGCTATATCAAAGGGTATCTGCCGGGCATCCGCGAAAATGGCGGTCAGTATACGCATGCCGCCGTGTGGTCGGTGCTCGCGTTTGCGGCACTGGGCGAGGGCGATAAGGCGCATCAACTGTTCACGTTGCTGAATCCGATTCTCCACGGCAACACCCGTGTGGGCATTCACCGCTACAAAGTCGAGCCGTATGTCGTTGCCGCGGATGTGTATGCCGAAGCGCCACACAGCGGTCGTGGCGGGTGGACCTGGTACACGG
>JABFSC010000732.1 GCA_013140885.1 Deltaproteobacteria bacterium
CCGTTCCCCGTTCCCCGTTCCCCGCGCCTGCTCTTGCGAGAACGGACCTGGGGTTATATAGTCCGCTCACATTTTCCTATGGCATACTTTCACGCTACCGCGGTATTCGAGACTCGTGGGGCTTCACAGGAAGAAGCGGATCGCGCAGCAGGCGCGGCCTTCAAGTCTGTGCGTCATCCACGAGTACATTTCTACGAACACGACACTAATGGTGGGCTTGGCCCATTCCCACCTGGCAAATCGCTGTATTTCACGACGATCGCCGAATTTGATGTCGAAGCCTCACGAGAAGAGCAGGCCGGTGAAATCGCCGATGAAGTGCTTGATGCGCTATCGACCGAAGCCGCGCAATACCTCGGCCTGGGTATCGTTCCTGGCAGCCAACGGGTCAGCCCAGAGCAACGTCTGACACCCGAGGAAGAACCCGCTGAAGAAGAGCCCGATGCCGACGTGGCGGAGCTAGAAGAACCTGAAGAGCGTGACGGGAAGGGACGTCGCCCCCGTGGACGGCGCAGAAAACGTGGGTCGGAACGAGAAGCCAGACCCCTCGTGGAAGAACGCGGCCACG
Source organism: Deltaproteobacteria bacterium (assembly GCA_013140885.1). Classification (GTDB taxonomy): domain Bacteria; phylum Desulfobacterota; class Binatia; order Bin18; family Bin18; genus JABFSC01. The sequence goes on from JABFSC010000732.1 coordinate 569, forward strand.
AAGAGGAGCCCCCGGCTCCTGTCCGCATCCTCCCACCAGAGAGACCCGCCGGAGTCGAGGTCGTTTCGCTCGAACCCGCTGTTGTCCCTCCCCCGGTCGCCCGCGCCCTCCGCGAGGAACAGCCCCCCGTTGTTTCTATTTCCACACTCAACATTGACGCGCCCCGGACCGTCTCCATTTCCGCGCAGAACATTGACGCGCCACAGACCGTTTCCCTTTCCGACCTGTTTGTTGAGGCGGCTCCCCCGATCGCGCCGCCTCGCAGTTCCGCCAAGATGCGTGTTACGCTCACTGTGAATGTAAAGGCGTCGGAACTGGCGAAGTCGGATGAGCGGCCCTTGGATGACAGTGAACTGCTCGCGTTGGCCTGCGCGGAGGCTCGTCGTCGCCACCCGGAACTGCCCGCCGATGTCGCTCCTGAATCGACGACATCTTCGCTTCCCGCCGGAGACACGCTGTTCCTGCTCACGTGGCACTTTGATCGACCCATTCCGTCCGCGTCCGACGCTTCGTAGCGGTTACTTTTCTCTCCCTGGCGCTGTCACCTCTTGGTGGCGGCGCCTCCTTCCTCTCCTCACGCCTCGCTTTTCCATGTTCCCGATGCTACACACCACGGGCGTTATCAGTTTGTGCGCGGAGGTACGGTGATATGGAGAATGGAACGGCTCATCCTCGAATGCTGGCCGACTGCAAAGTCCTGGATTTCACGCAATATCTCGCTGGTCCCACGGTGACGCGCCTCATGGCGGAGATGGGGGCGCGGATCGTCAAGGTCGAGCAAGCCCCGATGGGAGACCCGGCGCGGTTACTCCCGTTCGTGAAGGAAGGCCGTAGCGCCTATTTCGTCCAGCAAAATCGCGGCAAGAAGAGCGTTTGCGTCGATTTCAACAAACCCGAAGGCGTGGAGCTGCTGCACTCCTTGGTGCGGACGGTCGATGTGGTCGTCGAAAACTTTGGTCCTGGCGTGATGGAGAAACGCGGGCTTGATTACGCCTCGCTCAAGAAAATCAATCCGAAAATCATCATGGTGTCGATTTCGGCGTTTGGTCGCAAAAGTCCACTATCACATAAAGTGGGATACGACCTGATCGCCCAAGCGTTTTCCGGCATCATGCACATGACGGGCGAAGCGGATGGCCCTCCACAATTCGTCGGCCTGGGGATCGCCGATGTCAGCAGTGGCGTGCATGCGTTCGCCGCGCTCGGGTATGCGCTCTATTATCGTGAGAAGACTGGCGTGGGGCAGCATATTGATATGTCGATGATCGACGCGCTCTACCACATGCACGAAGTCAATGTACAGGTGCATACCATGACCGACGGACAGTACGTCCCCAAGCGCGCGGGGTCTCACCATCCGTTAGTGTGTCCCGTGGGCACCTTCAAGGGGCCGCAAGGGTGGATCGTGATTCTCGCGCTCGACCGCCAGTGGGAGGGCGTGTGCAAGGCGTTGGGCAAACCGGAATTGTTGTATGATCCGCGATTCACCACCGGAGGAGAGCGCGCGAAGCATCAGAAAGAGTTGATCGCTATTATTGAAGCGTGGTTGCAGTCGTTCCCGACCGATGAGGCGGCCTTGCAAGCGTTGGAAGCCCAACGGGTACCCTCGGCGCCGGTGATGTCGATCGTGGACACGCTGGCGCATCCATACTTCAAAGAACGCCAGATGGTGCGCACGGTGCCGGACCCGATTCTGGGCGAGGTGACGATCCCCGGCTTCCCGTTCAAGTATTCCGAATTTCCAGAATTGCCCGATCTTCAAGCGCCGCTCTTGGGCGAGCACAATGAGGAAGTGCTGAGTGCGCAGCTCAATTACACTCCAGCGCAGGTCGCAGCGTTGCGGGACAAAGGCATCCTATATGCAGAGCGCACATAATGACCCGCGGGTGAGATTCCCCTGGTGCCTATCGTGACGCAGCCTGTTGGCGGGCCGCTACGACTTGCTCCGGGGGCCCCCAGAAATACAACGTATCTCCGGCCTCGACTCGAAAATCTGGTCCTGGGTTCGTCATCTGCTCCGTCCCCCGCTGGATGCTCACAACCAACACGCCGAGTTCTTCGCGGATGCGCAGTTCCGCCAAGGTGCGGCCAACAAATGGGGAATGCGGCGAGACGGTTGCGGTGACAAGCTGGGGCTGCGTTGTCGTTGTCGGTGACTTCTGGGCCGCGAGCGTGGTGAGGAGCCGAATGGCAGCGTCCAATTGATCTTTATCCCCGATCAGCGCTAAGACATCACCCGGCAAGAGAACCGTCTCACTCCGTGGCACGATGATCTGCTCGGGATCGCGGTAAATAGCGATGATGCTGGCGCCAGTGAGTGAGCGAAGGCTCAGGGTGCGAATCGCTTGGTTTAGCGCGGTCGGATGAAACGGAACGACGAAATCTTCTGTCTGTACGGAAAGGCCATAGCGGTCACTGAGGAGCTGGGTGACTGCGAGACGCTGTGATCGTTCTTGTTGATCTCCGGTCTCCGAGTCAGCCGTATTGTCGTGAGTCAAAGAACTCAGAACGTTCTCAACTCGGACGTGAAAGCGAGAGAGCGACTCCCAGAAAAAATAGGTCGTCACGAGCAGTCCAAGCCCGACTACGCCAAGTGGCACCAAGGGGGGCAAGATTGGAGAACCGACCGCAAGGACAAACGCCGCGGCGATCCAGCCGAAGAGGAAGCGGAGTGTCGCACGGACAAGTTGGCTTTGACCCGCCGGCCCATCCGTGCGGCGGCGCAGCAAAACCGCCGAAGCATGTTGCATGAGCCGTTCCAAAGTACTGCTAATGAGAAAGAGAAAAGGGAGCGTGACGAGTGCGGCTCCAGCCCACGGCAGGATTGCATTTTGTTTGGGAATGATTGCTGGAAGCAAGGGCATGAGCGGCTGGATGCCGCCCCACGTGGCGACAAAGACTGACACCGTGACGGCCGTGTACAGAATGAGACGAAGGAAGAGTCCCTGAGCGATCCGTTCGGAACGTGGCAGGTCAGTGGTGAGACGAGTCACCCAGGCCGTGTAGAACGTCGCAAAGGTGCTCAAGGGACGCGGACTGAGGCGTGCCAACAGTGAAGTCACTGCATGTGCTGATTCTAAGAGATAGGGAGTGAGGAACGTGGTGAACAAGGAAACCGTGACAGCGATTGGATACAGCACTCCACTGGTTATCCCACTACTCCGGCCCAGGTTGGCGATGATAAAAGAGAATTCACCGATTTGCGCCAGTCCCATTCCTACTGGGAGCGCGACCTGGCCTGGATAACCGGTCAGAAAAGTTCCAAAGCTACAACTCACAATCTTCCCCGCGATAGTCAGAGTCGCGATCAAGAGAACCTCTCGCCAGAGTTGGCCTACCAGGGCAGGGTCCAGCAGCATACCGGTAGCGACGAAGAACACTGCGGTGAACATCTCGCGGATTGGCGCGATCCGTTCGACGATATGATGGGCTTCCTTCGCCTCGGCCATGATGGCGCCCATGAGGAAGGCTCCGAGTGCCACAGAGAAGCCGAGCTGCGCACCTAACACGGCGAGACCAAACGCTAAACCAAGAACCGTGATCGTCAACATCTCCCCATGGTTGAACCCAGCGACGAAAGCCAATAACCGTGGGACGGAAAGGAGTCCAATCAAGAGAGCTGTTGCCATGAACATAGAGATCCGCAGAAATGCCCAGCCGACGTCGGTGATGGCAACGGTTCCGGCGTTGGCGAGGCTGGAGAGGATGACCAGGATAATAATAGCGGCGATGTCTTCGATAATGAGAATACCGAGGATGATCTGCGCGAATAACTCTCGCAGTCGGCCCGTTTCTCTCAAAATTTGCACAATGATGGTTGTCGAACTGATGGAGAGCAGTGCACCGAGAAACAGGCTATCCATTTGCCGCCAGCCTAAGAGCTGGCCGACGCTATATCCGAGCCACAGCATAAAGAGGATCTCCAACACCGCGGTCAGTACCGCCACGGTTCCGACTCGGCGGAGCTTTTTGAGATCAAACTCCAGGCCAATAGAAAATAACAGCAGGAGAATGCCCAACTCAGCCAAGGTATGAATACTGTGGAGATCCGCGATGAGCGCAAATGGTGGTGTATGTGGACCAATGATGATGCCAGCAACCAGGTATCCGAGCACGACCGGTTGCCGGAGCAAGTGAAACAACACCGTCGTCACTGCGCTGACTGCCATAACCACGGCCAAGTCGCGCAGAAAGGTAATGTCTGTCATCCTCTGGGCGCTCTCGTTTCGCGAAGATTGTCCCTAGACTGCATGAGCGCGAGTGCCGGATCAAGCACACTCGAAGCGAAAAAGAGGGAGGGCGAGACCGGAATGGCGATTCATAAGTAAGTGATAACTCACCTTACGCAGCTGATGACCCAAATATGATGCAAGAACGGCACTAGACAACATCACGTCTACATTATGGTAGTCAAAAACTCCAAATTTTACGCGACCTGCGTAAGGTGAGGTGATAAATACCTGAGAACGAACCGGAGTCTCCCTCAAATAGCGGAAAAGCAGTTATGGGTGTTATGACATGAGAAACCTTTTTACGAAGCCGAAGTAAGTCTGAGTCCAGAAGGAGGAGCACGTATGACCCGGCGAGAAGCGCTAGCAGTATTAGGCAAGGGAGGCTTAGCCGTTGCCCTGTTCGACTTCATGCAGAGGAGGGAGGCGAGAGCGGAAGCCGTGCCACCGGCACCAGCATATCGCGGAACTCATCAAGTCAAACCACTGCCTTTTGAGGCGGGAAAACTCAAGGGACTTTCCGAGAAGCTGATCACCTCGCATCACCAGAATAATTATGCCGGGGCAGTGAAACGACTGAATCAAATTCAGCAGGAAATTGGCACCTTACCGAAAGATGCGGCTCTCTATCAAATAGGTTCCCTCAAACGCGAGGAACTCATTGCTACCAATTCGATGATCCTGCACGAGTGCTATTTTGCGAATCTTGGTGGTGATGGGAAGGCGAGCGGAACCATCCTCGACCTGCTCAAGGCTCAGTACGGAACGGTGGAAACCTGGGAACAGGACTTCCGCCTGACCGGCCTCTCGCTTGGTGGTGGTTCCGGTTGGGTGGTCCTCAACTACAATCCACATGAGAAGGCAGTGCGGCATTACTGGGCTGCGGATCATACCCAGAGCCTTGCTGGGGGAGTGCCGCTGCTGGTGATGGATATGTATGAACATGCCTACCAGATGGATTATGGAGCAAATGCGCGCGGGTATGTTGATGCATTTTTTCAGAATATCAACTGGGATGATGTGAACCGCCGCACCGAAGACGCCCGACCTCGGAAGTGAAGAGGCGAAATTATGTAATGGGTAACGCGCCGATCGATTCGGGTGAATCAGTTGGCAACGGCGTGGTTAATCCGTTGCGTTATTGATCCACAGGCAATCTTCCTTTTCGTTGAACCGGTTCGGTATCAGGGTCACAGGTGGAAGCCGCCCGTCTTGCTGGAGGAGAAAAGGCGGTGATCTTCCACGTTGAAATTGAGCACCTTACTGGGGGGGGAAGCGATGCCCTGGGTGGCGAGTAAAGCGAGGTATACGCCGCACGGCTCATCGTGCCTTCATGCGTAATCTGCAAGTGAAGACGCAATCTTCTTGTGCCCCTTTCGATATTGTCATAAAAGGAAGGCGCTCATGCTGAGCAACACGAAAAAAGGAGGAAGAACAATGGCGACAATCGCAACGGAACAGGTTGAAGTTTTTGGTAAGGGAGCCCAACAAGCCGAAGGAGTCGTGGTTGATAAGGAAGGCAACGTATGGGGTGGTGGCCGCAACGGCAAAGTGTACAAGGTCAGCCCAGACGGGAAGGTCCACGAGGTCTGCCAACTGCCCGAAGGCTCGATTCCAAACGGGGTGACTCTCGACCAGGCAGGGAACTTTGTCTACTGCGACCTGGGAAAACAGGCGGTGATGAAGTGCGCGCCGGACGGAAAGGTGTCGATGATCGTGGACCGCGTGGGCGACGTGAAGCTGACGCTGCCCAACTTCTGTAGCTATGATGCCGAAGGCAATCTCTACATCTCCAATTCCAGCACGTCCGACATCAGCAAGGTGCTGGAGGAGATCACGACCCCGTCTCCCAAAGGAGCGCTCGTCCGTGTCCGGCCCGACGGGCGTGGGGACGTGGTGGCCACGGGCATTTATCTCGCGAACGGCACCGCGATCGATCCCAAGGAAGACGCTGTCTACGTGCTGGAAAGCACGCGCAACGACTGCCTGCGGATTGAGATCAAGAAAGATGGGTCCTTTGGCAAACCGGAAATCTACTCAAAGGATTTCCCGGCTTTACCGGACGGCATGGCGTTCGACGTGGACAGAAATCTCTACATCACGCTGCCAGCGTTTGTGACTAAGGAAGGGATGAAACCGGCCAACATCGTCATCAAGGTGGATACGAACGGCAAATGGACGGAACTCATCAACGATCCATCCGGAACGAAAACCATCTTCCCCACCAACTGCGCGTTTGGTGGCCCAGACATGCAGACCCTCTATCTCGCCAATCTCGAAGGAGATCACTTCAGTCGCGTGAAGACCTCGTTTCGTGGGCACCCGCTGTATCATCAGCGATAGGCGTGCATCCTCACCGATCGAGAGGTAACTTTGTTGTCGGCACTCGAACTTGATGAAGAGTTAAGGGAAGGGAGACTGGTGACCTGACCCTGATCGAAAAATCACCTACGGTGTCTTGGTAATCCACCACGAGCGATAGCGCCCGCCAGAAATGTAATCGGTGATAGCGTCCACGGGGTCGGTCCCTTCGCGCCGTTGGTGACCCTGCATTTGAATGGTGTGGTCTTTGACGGTGAAGGGATAGGTGCCATACGGTTTGCCGTCGAGCGAGAGTCGAACGCTATAGCCGCCATCTTCTCGCAGGACCTCCTCGGCCTTGGTGTAGGCGTTCTTATCGCCATTGGCGGGATGGAAGAGGAGGTCCGCTTTCAGCCAGCGTGGTTCAAGTCGTAGCGTGCCCTCGTCCTGGGCGACGACTGTCCCGTCCCCAGTACGCACGATGGTCGCGGTATATGGGACGGAGCGTTTGCTTTCCTTCCCCTGCTTGTCTTGCAACCACACGGTGAAGCGGAACGAGGATTGCGGATCGTTGCGTTGATAGAAGAGATTCGCGTAGCTGTTCCACGCGCCTTCGAGGAAGTAGCGCGTGCCAGGAGGTTGGTAGGGATCGTCACTGGGGAGTTCCGTGACCGTGAACGGTAATCGCGAGAACGGCTTGCCGGCTATCGTGAACTCCAGCAGATAGTCGCCTGCGGTGAGCGATTTCACGGCGGTGTCGCCTCCAAGCACTTTGTAGCGACTTAACTCCCATAAGCCGCTGATGTGTTCCGCGTACCACACATAGGTCGTCAGCACCGTGCCATCCGCCCGTTTGATGAGCGTCGTGAGTTTTTCGCCATCGTCAGGATTGTAGGGGTAAGGAGAATCGCTTGGGGTCGTTGGCACGGGCAAACAGACGGCATATAGCGTGCCGAGGCGGACCTTGGCATCGACATAGCCAATCGTGACATTGTCGAGGAGTTTGGCGAAGTTGATGCCGGGCGTGCACTCCAGCGGCGCCTCTTGCGCTCGCGTTGAGGAGGGGAAGAGGAGGATGCTCAATAAAAAGAGCCGAGCCGTGAGTCGTGAACGGCGAACCGAAATACTCCGCCAGTGTCTAAGCGTCCAATAACCATTTTGTTCCATCGCGGCATTGAACCATACTTCGAGAACAGGCGGAACGTCGCTTCGTGGCGGGAGGCTGTGGGAAATGCGTGATCCAAGTGTTGGGATGGAACCCAACTATGGATGAGCTTTTAGCACGCCTGGATGACGAATTTTGGGACAACGACGGCTTGCTGGGGATCGTTGGTGCCCAGTGGTTTGAGGATGACTTGCGATTACAGGTCGAGGTCCTTTTATGCCAGGAAAAAGAACCTGAGCGGTGGGAAATCAATTGTGGCCAAGTCTTTGCCCAACGGATTTGTGCCCGATTTGCCGAGGTCATAACCCTGACTGAAGGCTCTCTGTTGCTTATTCCATACAAAGACAACGAAGTCCAAATTGCATTTTCCGAAAACAACGTTCCGCCTAACGAGTTGTTTGGCCTCATTGCGTCAGCGTACTACGAATTTATGGGTCCCTCCGTGGACCTCTCACGATTTCTGAATCTACAGCTGAGTAGCAAAGGAATATGCTCGGAAAAATACGGAATACTCGGTCGGTTTCCCGAACGTATCGCCAGAAAAGTATTGGCCGACCTTGAGGGTCATAGCATCAAAGCGAAGATGCTCAAGGGGTTTTCGCCAAAATACTGGACAGACCGTGGGTATGTTCCTTATCCGGCGAACATAAAAGCGTTGTCCATTGGCTCTTCCTACGTTATCGGGGGAGAGTTTAATGCAAAGCGAGCCTAATTCTGCGCCGCTCGCGTCCAGATAAATCCGAGACCGTGGGAATGGAGACATGAAGATGGGGCCATCGGCTCTACCCGGCACCGCAGCACCATCCGGTGGCGACTCCGTTGAACGCGAAAGTCTGCGTGTGGGTAGCGCGCGGTGAGCTGGGGCGTGAGGCAGGGATCGCCGTGTTTGACAAGGCAAAGCGCGGATCATAGAGTTTCCCCTATGACTGTTACAGAAATCGAGACAGCTATTACCCAACTGTCACCATCCGACGTGACCGCGTTGATGGCCTGGTTTGCCAACTATCACGCGCGGGTATGGGACCAGCAGATTGAGGACGATCTGGAAGCCGGTCGACTGGATGCGCTACTGGCCGAGGTCGAGAACGAATACCAATCCGGGTTGGCACGGCCACTCTAACGCGGATGACGCACCTGACCCTGCCGCGCTTTTGGCAGCACTACTGGCAACTGCCGCAAGCCGTGCAAACGCTAGCGGATAAGCAATATGCGCTGCTCAAGACTGATCCTTCGCATCCGTCGCTGCAACTCAAAAAGGTGGGAAAAACGAAGCAGCTCTGGTCAGTGCGTGTGAGCGAGCAATACCGAGCCCTTGGTGTGGAGAAGCCTGCGGGAGTGGTATGGTTCTGGATCGGCCCGCACGCCGAGTATGACAAATTGTTGTCAGAGCCTCCGCCACGAGTTGCTTAACCCACCCGTGCTCGTGACCGCCACCCGGTGGCGGTTTGGGATAAACATCAAAGACCCGTGTAGGCGGCGCCCCGAGACCGCGAGCGTTAGCCGTTAAGAACCAGGAAAGCACATGCTAGAACTCAGACCAACTTGCGAGCATTGCAATACGCCGTTGCCACCCGACTCGCTCGAAGCGCGTATTTGTACGTATGAATGCACGTTTTGCGCCACGTGCGTCGATACCATTTTGCTCAATACCTGCCCCAACTGTGGTGGTGGTTTCGTGCCAAGGCCAATCCGACCAGCGAAAAACTGGAAAGGCGATAACTTCCTTGGTGCTCACCCCGCGAGCACGAAAGTGAGACACCGACCACTGAACCAAGAAGCGCATGCGAAATTGCTCGCCGCGCAAGGCGGGTTACCTCCTGAAAAACGGTAGCGCGAATGAAAACGGGGTGATGTGCCCAAGAATCAGAATGATCTCTGTGGGACGGCGCGCGTCAGTGTTGGACGTTAGCCGGAACCGATAACTCCAGATGGAAGAAAATTACTCGATCGAACGAGCCCAACCCGAACACCTCCAGGCGCTCCCTGAAATCGAGCGACATGCCGCAGCTTTGTTTGAAGGGTGGGATGTTCCGCGGTCGGTGCTCGAAGACACGACGCCACTTGCGGACTTTGCAACGGCGCAGGCGGCTGGCCTTCTGTGGGTGGCGGTCTCCTCTCAGCATCACCCGGTGGGGTTTGCCCTCGTGGAGCGAGCGGGCACCGTGCTCCATCTTGAAGAACTTGATGTGCATCCACGGCACGGACAGCGTGGAGTTGGGACCGCCTTGGTCCGGGCCGTGTGTACCTGGGCACGTGAGCAAGGGTATCGTGAGATTACTTTGACCACTTACCGGGATATTCCGTGGAATGGGCCGTTTTACGAGCGCTTGGGATTTGTGACGCTCCGTGCGGGAGAGTTGTCGCGAGAGCTACAGGAGCGTGTGAAGACTGAA
>JABFSC010000576.1 GCA_013140885.1 Deltaproteobacteria bacterium
ACCCCTTCCTCTGCCGGATAAACCCTCCATCGTCGTCTTGCCATTTGACAACATGAGCAAAGACCCTGAGCAAGACTACTTCAGCAACGGCATCACCGAAGTGCTCACCAGCGACCTGTCACGTATTTCGAATCTGTTCGTCATCGCCCGCAACACGGCCTTCACGTACAAAGGTAAGGCAGTGAACGTGCAAGACGTTGGGAAAGAACTGGGGGTGCGCTACGTGTTGGAAGGGAGTGTGCAGAAAGCGAACGATCAGGTGCGCATCGTCGTGCAGTTGATCAACGCCACCACGGGCGGGCATCTCTGGTCTCAGCGCTACGACCGTCCCCTGAAAGACATCTTTGCCCTGCAAGACGAGATTGTGCAAAAGATCGTCACCACATTGAATCTTCAGCTCAGTTTGCAGGAGCAAGGGGTCATCGTGCGCAAACGCACGGACAGTCTGGAGGCGTATGATACCTTCCTGCGCGGGGCGGACTACTTTTACCGTTTCACTAAAGAGGGCCATGCCCAGGCGCGACCGCTGTTCGAGAAAGCCATCGAACTGGACCCGCGGTACGCCGAGGCATACGGGTATCTAGGATGGACCTACGTGGCTGCCTGGGCCGCACAATGGAATGCGGACCCGCAGAACCTGCAGCGAGCCTTTGATTTGGAGCAGAAAGCGCTCGCCCTGGATGACGCCTTACCGAGAGCGCACGCCACATTAAGCTTTGTCTATAGGTTTCAAGCCAAGTATGAGCCTGCCGTGGCCGCAGCCGAGCGGGCCATCGCCCTCGACCCCAATGACGCAGAGAGTTACCTGGCACTGGCGGGCGTCTTCAACATCTTTGGGGAGAGGACGACGGAAGCCATCGAGTTGATAGAGAAAGCGATGCGTCTCAATCCTCGTTATCCGTTCTTGTACCCATTCCATCTCGGCTTTGCCTACAGCTTGACAGGGCGCTATGCGGAGGCGATCGCCGCCCAGAAACAAGCCCTCCTACGCAACCCCAATTGGCTATTTTCTTACATTGAGCTGGTTGTCAACTACCGATCGCAGTGGTCTTCGCAACTGAGTCACGATCCCCAGACTCTGGACCGAGCGTCTGAGGCAGCGCAACGCATGGTCGCTTTAGATGCGTCCTCCCCTTTGAGTCATCTGCTATTGAGCAAGGCCTATCTGTGGGAAAAGCAGTATGAGCAGTCGAGCGCGGAGGCTGAGCGGGTCCTCACCCTTAATCCGAGCCGGGGGGACATCTATCCAGTGTTGGCCTATATCCTGAGTTTTCTGGGACGACCAGAGGAAGCCCTCGGGTTAGTCGAGAAGGCGCTGCGCCTCAACCTCCGGCTGCCGCCCAGGAACCTCGTCCAATTAGGGCATACGTACTACCTGGCTGGGCAGACAGAGGAGGCGATTGTCGCGCTGAAGAAATCGCTCAACGGCAGCCTGGCGGATTTGGATGCGCATCTGCTCCTGGCTGCGGTCTACAGCGAACTCGGTCGAGACGTGGAGGCTCAGGCTGAAGCGGCGGAAGTGCGGCGGATCAACCCCAAGTGGTCTCTAGAAGTGTGGAAGCAGAGGGTGCCCTACAAAGATCCCGCGATGTTGGAGCGCGTTTTTGCCGCGCTACGGAAATCGGGACTCAAGTAAATTAAAAATGAAGGCAGCATGAGGAATGAATGACGAGGGCGGAGAGGGAAAGAAAGAGATTCGCTGACGAGTTCGCATCCTGCCTTCTACATTTTCCACTACCTGTAGCGCGCCGTAAAACAAATTCGTATACTCGCCAGCAGATGTGCGGGAGAACGCGCGTCGTTCGACCGTGGAGTTGACGTATGCCGACTATCAACATTGAAGCTGATGTTCCCATTGACGTGCTGGTGAAGGCGGTGGAACAGCTACGCGGCGCGGAACTTCGTCAATTTACCGCCCAAGTTTTAGCTCTGAACGCCAAGCGCATGGCCCCGAGTGTCACACAAGAGGAAGCCGCGTTACTGCTGCGGATCAACAACCCTCTGCCGGCGAATGTCCAGCGACGCTTCGATGAACTGATCGTCAAGCGCGACGCTGAAACGCTTGACGATGAAGAGCATGCGGAACTGTTACGACTCACACAACAGGTCGAAGCTTTTGATGTGGCGCGGCTTGAGGCGTTGGCGAAGCTGGCTTCTCTGCGCGGAGTGATTCTCTCCGATCTGATGCGGCAACTTGAGATTAGGCCATTCGCCGATGCCCGCGGCTGATCGCTCTACCCTCCGGGACACTGTTGAACGACGCGCCAGGGGACGCTGTGAGTATTGTCGCAGTCCCGCTAGGTACTCCACTTACACGTTCTCACTCGACCACATCGTTCCCCGCAGTCAGGGAGGCGTAACTTCTCTCGATAACCTCGCACTGGCATGTCAAGGATGCAACAGTCACAAGTATAACAAGACCCAGTCCAGCGATCCTTTCACCAAGCAGCGTGTGAATCTTTTTCATCCACGCGAACAACGGTGGCAAGAGCACTTCGCCTGGGATGAGCAATTTGAGCGTATCCTTGGGGTGACGGCCAGCGGACGTGCCACAGTGGAGGCGCTCCAGCTGAACCGAGCAGAGCTTCTGAATCTGCGCAAGTTGTTATACACGGCTGGCGAGCACCCACTGCCTGACGTTGATGACACACCAGATGTCAGCGGCACCCTTTGACAACGGCGAAATGAGCGCCACATAATCGCTCCCATGAGCACGGAAACAGGCAAAGCGGCGCCAACCGAGAATCGACGGCTCGCGGCGATCATGTTCACCGACATGGTGGGCTTCAGCCGGCAGATGGGGGCGGATGAAGCTCTCACATTGCGACTGCTGGCCGTGCATAACCAGATTATCCACCAAGCGGTCGCCGCGCATCACGGCTCAGTCATCAAGACCGTCGGTGACGCCTTCCTGGTGGACTTCCCCTCCGTCGTCCATGCGGTCCAATGCGCCCAACAAGTACAAGCGCAACTCCGTACCCACAACGCCGCGAAAGACCAGGCTGAGCAAATTCACGTCCGTATTGGTATCCATCTGGGGGACATCGTGCAGCAGAATGGCGATGTGTTTGGCGATGGCGTGAACGTGACCGCGCGGCTGCAAGCCTTGGCTGAGCCCGACACCATCTGCATCTCCCAGAAAGTTCATGAAGAAGTCGAGAAGAAACTCGATTTGGGGACGGTCCTCTCGTTAGGACAGCCCAAGCTCAAGAACATCGTCCAGCGCCAACATATCTACCTTCTCCTCCCTGAACCGCCCACGGGCCTACGCCAGACTCTCCAAGCCCAACGGCTCAAACTCAGCCGTCGCATGCGGCCGGTACACTGGTTAGGTGTAGCCGGGGTGTTGCTCATCACCAGTAC
>JABFSC010000311.1 GCA_013140885.1 Deltaproteobacteria bacterium
CTCAGTCTGAGAAAGCAGATGGCGACGCGGGACAGCGGAGGATAGTGACATGACCGCTAGTGCATAGGCGTGCCCGAGATGAGCGACCTACTCACCGGTCGCGTCCGCCGGAACTGGAGGATGGACGGCGTTACGGATGACTATAGGTTTCCTAATTCATTTGTAGCGAGTAAACCCAGAGCCACCCTTCGACAGGCTCAGGGTGAACGGGTCGGATATGGAAGTCATTGAGCTTTTTTCGTTCGTTGGGTTGGCGACGCCCGCCGAAGAGTGAGTCCCAGATTGGCCCACCCGCTACCTCCACCAAGAAACGCTATTTGGACGGTCTTATTCCCGAAGGACACGAGACCGTCGCGGCATGGTTCGTTTATACAAGCCAAAGTGTTCGATGGCATGGGTCTGGATGTGCTGTGCTGCTTCTTCTATCGAATCCGTCAGAAATAACAGAGCAAGATCATGCGCGCTAATCGTTTCTGCTTGAACCATCTGTGTCATAAAGTCCATAATTGGGGTCCAGTACGCTCGCCCCATGAGGATCACGGGAAAGTCCACGATCTTTCTGGTTTGGAGCAGCGTCAGGGCCTCAAAGAGTTCATCGATCGTGCCAAAGCCCCCCGGCAACACCACAAAGGCGTAGGAATACTTGACCAACATCACTTTGCGAACAAAGAAGTAGCGGAAGGTCACCACGCGATCGACATAGGCATTCGGGGTTTGCTCGGTGGGCAACAGGATGTTGCACCCCACGGATCGCCCTCCGGCTTCTTTGGCCCCGCGATTGGCGGCCTCCATCAGGCCGGGGCCTCCCCCCGTCATCACTGTAAATCCCATCTGACTCAAGCGAGCGCCCATCCGGCGAGCAAGCTCATAGTAGGGGTGCTGCTGGAGAAAGCGGGCGGAGCCAAAGACGCTGACGCACGGGCCGACAAAATGGAGCGCCCGAAACCCTCTGATAAACTCCCGGACAATCCGCAGGACACGCCAAAATTCGCTCGCGCGGGGCTGGGGGCCTTCCAGGAAGACCTGCTCGTCAAGATGCGATGCCGCGGGTGGGGCACTGGTTGGCATGGGAGACGGGGCGGCTGGTGATGTTTCTACTGCCATGGGTCACCTCTTCAGGGTATTATGAAGAGACTGAAACCTGACATAATACAAGCCCGTCCCGGGGCGCGGTGTTCGGGCCCCCTTCCCTCCGCTGAGAGTGCGTCTCGTTCCAGAGCAACCAAGACCAGTGACCACCACTTCCGTCATGGTGAGATGAGAGAGAGAAGAAAACCCAGGAGGCAAACAGTATGCCACAAGACATCATAGGCCATCGCCAACGATTACGAGCCATCGCCCGGCGAGCCATGCACGAACGCGGCTTTTTGCCGGAATTCTCCGCCGCCGCTACGGCACAAGCGGAGCAGCTCATCCGGCCTGCGTCTGACGGGGATCCCGCTCTCCGCGATTTGCGGCAGTTGCCGTGGTGTTCCATTGACAATGAGGACTCACGCGATCTTGACCAACTGTCGGTCTCTGAATCGTTCCCGGACGAAACGGTGAAGATTCTCGTCGCGGTAGCCGATGTCGACGCGTTGGTCGCCCAGGGGTCCGCCATTGATCGGCACGCACGACAAAATACCACCTCGGTCTACACTCCCGCGCAAATCTTTCCCATGTTGCCTGAGAAACTCTCGACTGATTTCACCTCGTTGAACGAAGACACGGATCGCTTGGCCGTCGTGGTGGAAATGGTCATCGACTTCGAGGGGAGGCTGGTGGCGTCGGATGTGTATCGTGCGCAAGTCCACAACCAGGCGAAGCTCGCGTACAATAGTGTCGCGGCGTGGCTAGACGGAATGCAGCCCGCCCCACCCCGTATCGTCGCGGTTCCTGGCCTCGCTGAGCAGCTCCGTCTACAGGATCGGGTCGCTCAGCGCCTCAAGCAGCTCCGTCACGAGAGTGGGGCGCTGAGTGTGGAAACCCTTGAAGCCCGTCCGGTGTTCAGCGATGACGTACTGACGCATCTGGCCGTGGAACAGCGGAATCGGGCGAAAGCGTTGATTGAAGACTTCATGATTGCGGCGAATGGCGTGACCGCGCGGTATCTGGCGGGCAAAGGCTTTCCCTCCTTCCGCCGGATCCTGCGTGCCCCGGCACGCTGGGAACGGATCGTGGCGCTGGCGACAGCGGTGGGCGAGCGCTTGCCTGCCGCCCCGGATAGTACCGCCCTGGAAGCGTTTCTGTCCCGGCGGCATCAGGTCGATCCGCCGCACTTTCCTGATCTGTCCCTCGCCGTAGTCAAACTCATGGGATCTGGTGAATATGCTGTTGAACTCCCAGGTGAGCAGTCAACCGGGCACTTTGGCCTTGCGGTCAAGGATTACACCCATTCGACCGCGCCCAATCGACGGTTTCCTGATCTGATTACCCAGCGTTTGCTGAAAGCCGCCCTGGCGGGACGCAATATGCCGTACAGCATCGAGGAACTCGAAGAGCTGGCGCGTCACTGTACTGAGCAGGAAGATGATGCGAACAAAATCGAACGACAAGTGCGCAAATCGGCGGCGGCGCTCTTGTTAGAGACAAGAAGCGGCCAACGCTTTGACGCGATTGTCACTGGGGCCTCGGAGAAAGGCACGTGGGTCCGGGTGCTAGAGCCGCCAGTCGAAGGAAAGGTCGTCCAGGGATTCGCGGGCTTTGATGTGGGGGATCGTGTGCGGGTCAAATTGATCAACGTCAATGTGGAACAGGGGTTTATCGACTTTGTCGGGGTGTCCTGATGTGTGCGAGTTCTGGTGGCGGCGAGAAGCTCGGGAGACGCGCATCAGCTTTTCATTCTAGAAATCCTCCTGTCGAAAGGCAAAGCAAGCCGATCGTGGGAGAAGAAACGGTCTGCTCGGGTACGGGCAGACGCGAAAGGAGCAACACCATGCTTAATCTGACGACTATCGCCGTAGAGCCGCTCGTCGCCTTGATCGCGGGCATCCTGATTCTGATCCAACCACGGTTGCTCAACTACATCGTGGCAGTCTACCTGATCATTGTAGGCGTACTCGGGCTGACGCGTCACATGTAGCCAGACCTGCCGGCGGTTCGTACGCGTTCAGCTATCAGCTATCAGCGTTCAGCAGTCAGCCAGGAAAGAGAGCGACATGACCACCCCAGCCGCCATCGACTCGTGGACTGCGTACCGCAAGCCACGCCCACAGGCCCGTCTCCGCCTTTTCTGCTTCCCGTACGCGGGTGGGGGTGCCTTGCTGTATCGTACCTGGGCGGACGGTTTGCCAGCGGATGTTGAGGTCTGTCCGATTCAACTCCCCGGCCGGGGCACGCGGCTGCTGGAGCCACTTTTCACGCAGTTCTCGCCTTTGATC
>JABFSC010000260.1 GCA_013140885.1 Deltaproteobacteria bacterium
ACCTGGAACTGACCAGCGTCAATCATTTTCTCTATGCCGGCGTGTACAACTGGCAAGATTCCGGGGGGTTGTTCGCCCCGCGTGTCAGTGAGACGGCGCGGAGCTATCACAATTTCGAGCGTATCGTACGCGAACTGCAGCTCAGCTATCGCGTCCATAGCTTCGACCTCGTCATCGGCAAACAGCAAATCGCCTGGGGCAAAATGGATGGGCGCTTCATCGACATGATTAACCCGATGGACGTGCGCGAATCGGTGCAGTTGGAAGCCAGTGACTTCGAGTATCGACGCTTGCCGACGTGGATGGCTAACGCCACCTATTTCTTCGGCGCGCATTCGTTGCAAATGCTCTACATTCCCAATTTCGAGCAAGAGCGACTCCCCACCGTGGGCTCGCCGTGGTTCCCACCCTCCGTGGCGCCATTTGACGCGGTCGTGAAGAAACGCAAACGCCCCAGCGCTGGCGATTTTGGCGACCACGAATATGGCACGCGGCTCGACATCTCGATGGACCCACTCACGTGGGGGCTGATCTATTTCTATGCGTGGAACGATAACCCGAATTATTTTATTACTGGTGCGGACTCCTCTGGTTCAGCAATCAAACCGATTCTGTCCCCACGTCACACCCGGTTGCATCACCTTGGGGTGACGGCTGACTATGCCACCGCCTTTTCTGGCGTGCCGCTGGTGGGTGATCTGCCGGTCGTCGTTCGTATCGAAGGACTCTACAGCTTTGGCGTCAAATTCGCCGATGCCCAACGACAACTGGCGGCGCTTGAAGGGGGCGACGGTGGTGGCCACATCAGTCGCGACACGCTGCGCGCGGCGATTGCCTTGGAGTTCGCCTTACCGGGCAACACTTCTTTCATCGTGCAGCCGTCGCTCTTCACTACGTTTGGCTGGCGCAAGAGTATTGTGGGCAGTGGCTTTGGCGGGGCGACGGACAAGAATGAGTGGACGCTGCTGCCGGTGGTGTTCCTGGAGCACCCCTTTCAATTCACGCGCGACCGGCTGCGGGCCAGCATCACGGTGTTTCCATTCCTGGGTGGACCCGGTCGGCATTATGAAGGGACGAAAACCAAACTGGTGGCTTCCTACAAATTCTCCCGTTTCATCACTGGCCGTTTGATCTACACGACGTATGATGGCGGTGGACGCAACAGCAGCTACGGGCAGTATAATAAGTGGGACAACGTGGGGTGGGAGCTGAGCTATGAGTTCTGAGTGATGGGCTCCACCGAGTGCGCCATCCCCATGAAGGCTTACGCCGCCTTGTCGCAGCGACATACGACATAGCGACACGTCGGACAGATCGACATTGGCCGCAGGCCGGGATGGGCGACACTGGTTCTGCGGTCGGATACGGGCTGCACGACTTCTTGCTCCAAGGTCAGCAGCGGCCGCTTCGCGCTGTTGGTGCACCCCAAGGTGCGCGTGTCGCCAGCCATGCAGCGGCGCAGCAAGATCGACGAACCACAGCCGATGGTCCGCAGCGACTCAAGACCAAAAAAATGAAACCCCGTGCCGTGGCGATTACTCACATAATCCAACGTCGTGCCCCGCAGATGTTGCGCGCTGCGTGGGTCGAGAAACGCGGTGATGCCATGCTGTTCGATGATCTCGTCGTTCCGACGGACGGTCGCGGTCAAGGTCAGACGATATTCAAACCCCTCGCAGCCGCCTCCAGTCACGGTCATGCGAATGCCTCCGCTCTTCATGCCCGCTTGTTGCATGGCCTGGCTAATCATCTCGACCGCGGCATTGGTGATCGTCGGTAACTGATCTTGCTCCTGGTCGGGCGCTTGAGTGTGTTCCGCGTGCGTCATTGCTCTCTCCTGACAGATTGAATGTCATCACCATGAGCGCCGGGATGCCACCGTGCGACCCTTGGTCCACCGAATGACCTTATGGATATGAACGATGGCGAAAAAAATGGCAAGCCCAAAGCGCAGCCAGAGTGATCGCCACAGGGACCGATAGTCGAACGCCGCGCCACTGAGCACCCAGACGACCGGAAGGCGGAGCCAGGTGGGGGCACGTTGGGACACAAAGGTGTCCAAGAACTCGGGGTCGTAAAATCGCTCGATAAACGGGAGAAACGGTGCCGTTCCACGACGAAGGTATTTGTCATAGGCGTGGAACCGGTGGGCGCGAAAATCATGCGCGCGGAACGCTTCGCCAATGGCGTCGGCGGCCAGTTCACCAGAACGCATGGCCAGGTATACCCCTGTGGAAAAAATCGGGTCGATGAAACCCGCGGCATCGCCAATCGCGAGATACCGGTCTCCGACACACGGAGTGATACGATACGAAAAATTGGCCACCGGCTGAACAAGCGAGATGCGCTCGGCATCGACAAGCCCCGCGGTCACCCGCGGCGATGTCGCCAGCACTTCATCAAACAGCGCCTCAATGGAACCAGTGCGCGCTTTCACGACCTGCGCGTGTAAGACACAGCCGATGCTGTCGGTCCCATCCGCGAAGGAGAACCACCACATCCATCCTTGTGGGATGAGATAGAGGCGGGCATTGCCTTCAGGAATGGTTGGGTCGCGCCGCACGTTGCGAAAGTGGGCGAAGAGCGACACTTTGCCCAAGTCGGGAAGAGGTTCGCGTCGGCCAAACTGCGTCCCCAGAAATGTGCTCCGCCCACTCGCATCGACCAGGACTTGTGTCCGCACCTCGCGAGTACCGCCTTGCGCGGCGGTGACTTGGAGAACGACCTGGTCTGGATCGTGACGCGCGGCGGTCACGGTATGCTGTCGATAGACGCTAGCGCCCGAAGCGGCGGCATGGTGCAGCAAGAAGTCGTCGAACGACGCGCGCACAACTTGATACGAAGAGTCGGGCTGAAACGGTAGGCGGGGAAACTGGACCGTCATCGTGCCTCGATGCTCATATTCGTCGAAGATCGTGACTCCCCGCTTCTCCATGAGCCCCGTTTGCTGAAGGGCCTGGTGGCATCCCAACCGGTCAAAAATGGGGAGATTGGCTGGCAAAAGCGACTCGCCCACATGAAAACGCGGAAACGCTTCCCGCTCAAACACAGCGACCCGCAGTCCTTGCCGCACGAGGAAGGTGGCCGCGGTGGAACCCGCTGGTCCTCCTCCCACGACCACGACATCATACGCATTCTCATCTCTGGGATTAGTGCCAAGCATCGTGAGTGTTGTTGCCTCCGTGTTGTTCAGACCGGTGGTGGGCCAATCAGCAGCGCGGCCTGCACCCCGTCACGGGCAAGACCATGCACGAGGACGAAAGGTGAAGGGGGCGATCCTGCGTGCCTCGCAAACCGGACATCGGCACGAAGCGGGTGGTCGAGATATGAGAGGGATGGCATCACTCCTTGCGTGGC
>JABFSC010000422.1 GCA_013140885.1 Deltaproteobacteria bacterium
TTCCAAGCCCATAAGACTGATCGGGTCACCGAGCGACCAGATTTGAGGCCCGCGAAAATCAACAAAGCGCCAACGCCGGTGACAATATCGAAGTTATAGCCAGAGTATGAGAGCTGCACGGGCATGATCCCGACATTACTCGCGTGGTGCATGACCAGTTCCAACGGGAAGCGAAATGCTTGCAAGCCGATGAGCGCGGCGAACGACAGCTCCGCGGCGGCATCACGTCCGAACCGCGATAGTCCAATCGCAAAGGACATCACAAATACCGAGGCGATCATCAGTAACATAGGCGGTGGAAAGCTGTTGAATTGAGCGAGTATTCCTGACCATGCGGCGAAGCTACTCACCGCCATGACGGTGAAAACCGCCGCGGACAGTATCAGTGCTCGGTAACCGTCCCGCCGCGCAAACAAGACAATCCACGCAACGGCAACGAGGACCGCGATGCCACCGATGCCAAATGCGGAGATTGGGTCAAACGCCGGTGGAACTATGGAAATTGTTGTGGGGAGCATTTGCGAGGCTCTAGCACACCACCGGCACAAACCGCTACCCTACCGCCTCATTCCAACGAACACCAAGAGAAAGGACATCGCAATGAAAGAGATTCGTTTTGATGGTCGCGTGGCGGTCGTCACTGGCGCGGGCAACGGACTGGGCCGGAGTCATGCGTTGTTTCTCGCCTCGCGTGGCGCGAAAGTCGTCGTCAATGATCTGGGCGGCACCGTCGCGGGCACCGGAGGTTCTCGTTCCGTCGCCGACGCGGTGGTCAACGAAATCAAGGTCGCTGGTGGTCAAGCCGTCGCCAACTATGATTCCGTCGCCACCGAGGAAGGTGGGCGCAACATCATCAAGACCGCGCTTGATGCCTTTGGCACGGTGGACATCCTGATTAACAACGCTGGCACTGTCCGCGATAAAACCCTGGCGAAAATGGACCTGGCCGACTTCCGCGCGTTGATTGATGTGCATCTGATGGGCGCGGTCTATTGCTCGCACGCCGCCTGGCCGACGATGCGTGACAAAAACTTTGGTCGCATCGTGATGACCTCGTCCGCCGCTGGCCTCTACGGCAATCATGGCCACACGAACTATGGCGCGGCCAAGATGTCGCTCATCGGCTTTATGAATGCCCTGAAAGAAGAAGGGCGCAAACATAACATCACCGTGCATGCCATCGCGCCAATGGCACTGACCCGCATGACCGAAGCGATTACCTCACCCAAAATCGCCCAACTGCTCAAACCGGAATTTGTCACCGCCGCGGTGGCGTGGTTCTGCGCGCCGGAGAATGAGGAGACTGGTCATATCATCGAAGCCGGAGCGGGCTACTATGCCAAGGTCGAAGTACGCGAATCACAGGGCGTGCTATTCGGCACCGATACCGTCCCAACACCGGAACAGATTCGTGACCGCTATGGCGAAATCTGCGACATGAGCCAGGCCGCGCCGTACGCCAATACTTCGGAGCTGATGCGCCGGGTCTTTCGACTAGTCGCACCCAAGTAAGGAATGCTAAAGAGAGCCTACGAGGCTACAAGTCTTCCAAGGAGGGGAACTTATGCAATTTGAAACACTGGCTACTGGCTATGGACTGCTCGAAGGTCCGCGCACCGACGCGCGGAATCGACTGTATTATAGCGATGTGCGTGGCGGCGGGGTTTTTCGCCGCAATCCTGATGGTCACATCGAAACGTTGATTCCAGACCGCAAATCCGTGGGTGGGATCGCGTTGAATGCCAACGGCGGACTGATTGTCACTGGCAAATCGCTCGCTCAGTGGGATGAGAAAACGGGACAACTGAAGGACCTGTTTTCCGAGTGGCAGGGTAAGCCGTTGTTCGGCCTGAACGATCTCACGATCGACGATCAAGGCAGCATCTGGGCGGGCACGTTTGGCTGCGACATCAACCAGTTTGACTTCAAGAGTACACCACCACCGGGGTCACTCTTCCGTATCGATCCATCAGGAAAAGTCACACATTTGTGGGAGGGCGTGGAAGTCACCAACGGGTTAGGCTTCAGTCCGGATCGTAAGCTCCTGTATCACAGCGACTCCACCACCCGCGCGGTGTGGGCGCATGATGTCCATGCGGACCGCACCGTCAGCCCCCGGCAACTGTTCGCGAAACTGCCGGAAGGCATGCCCGACGGGTTGACCATTGATATTGAAGGTGGTGTGTGGGTGGCAGTGGTTGCCGGCCCAGGCGAAATTGTCCGCTTCAAGAAAGATGGAACCCTGGATCGACGGATCAAGGTACCGGCGAAAACCGTCACTAGCCTGGCGTTTGGTGGACCCGATATGCAAGACCTCTACGTCGTTACCGCGAACAATGACAACCGCGAACTCAAGGGCACGGTCTTCCGTACCCGCTCCGATATTCCAGGGTTGCCAGTACCACAGGCAAAGTTCTAAAGTAGCGAGGCATCAAACGTAAAGCGTAAAACGTAAAGCGAAGAAGCGGAATTTACACATCACGTTTTCCGTTTGATTTTTTCACTCTTCACTCTTCACTTTTCTCAAAAGGAGGGACGATGCAATACGATCTACTTATTAAAAACGGAACCGTCATCGACGGCTCTGGCATGCCGCGCTTTCGCGGGGACATCGGTATCGCGCACGGCAAAATCGCCGCCATCGGCAAGATTCGCGACCAGGCGAAACAGGTGCTTGATGCCGAGGGCCATGTGGTCGCACCGGGCTTCGTCGACGGCCACACCCACATGGATGCGCAAGTGTTCTGGGACCCATTGGGCACGAGCTCGTGCTGGCATGGCATCACCAGCGTCGTCATGGGTAACTGTGGCTTCTCGCTGGCTCCCTGTAGCGAAAAAGACAAACTGATGGTGATGCGCAATTTGGAGCGCGCCGAGGACATTTCCCCGGAAGCCATGGAAGCGGGCATCAAATGGAGTTGGACGACCTATCCTGAATATCTTGATGCGGTGGACCGGCTGCCCAAGGGGATCAACTACTCCGCCTATATGGGCCATTCCGCGTTGCGCACCTTCGTCATGGGCGAGCGCGCCTTTACCGATGCCGCGACTCCCGATGAGATCGAGACCATGAAACGCCACGTGCGCGATGCCATTCGCGCCGGTGCCATTGGCTTCACCACCTCACGCACGCGCAATCATCAGACGCCGGATGGACAACCCGTCGCCAGTCGCCTCGCCACCTGGGAGGAAGTCCGGCAGCTTGTTGGCGTGATGGGCGAAATGAACGCGGGCGTGTTTGAGATCGCCGGTGAGGATACCGACATCAATCCCGACCTTCGTGCTGATTATCTGGGCCGCTTGAAAGCGCTCGCGGTTGATACCGGCGTGCCGGTCACCTTTGGTGTCTTCAGTCGC
>JABFSC010000465.1 GCA_013140885.1 Deltaproteobacteria bacterium
GCCTCCCGCCATGCTGGTCAGCACGATCAAGGCCCGACAAGCAGGCTTCCACGAGTGCATGGATACCGAGGACATGTTCCGCAAGTGGTTCAAGCGGTTTCAGGAGTTGCGACTGTTGCCGCCGGTGTAAAAAACAAGCATTCAGCCATCAGCTCTCAGCCTTCGGCAAAAACGGGGAAATGCCTGTTCCGCGACATGAGTTTCGCGTGAGCAGTTGGTGAACAGTCCCAGTGCTTTCTTGTCTGGCTGACGGCTGAACGCTGAGAGCTGATGGCTGACAAACGGAGAACAACCATCATGAAAATCGGAGTAATCTACGACTTTCGCAATCCCCGCCAATGGCGGCGACCGTACCCAGAACTCTACCGCGATATTCTCGACCAAATCGTGCGCGCCGAGGAGCTGGGCTATGACAACGTCTGGCTCGCGGAGCACCATTTCGCCGATGATGGGTATAACCCGTCGCCACTCACCGTGGCCGCGGCGATCGCCGCGCGCACCAGTCGCATTCGTATTGGCACTTACGTGTTGCTCATGCCGTTTCGCAGTCCGGTGCGCGTGGCGGAGGATGCCACCTGCATCGACATCATTTCCAATGGGCGGTTCGATTTAGGAGCCGGGCAGGGGTACGCGGCCAAGGAGTTCGCCGCGCACTGCATGGACCGCTCCGAGCGTTCCGCGCGCCTGGCGGAAGGTGTCGATCTCGTGCGTCGCTTATGGACCGAGGAGAACGTGACGTTCAACGGCAAGTTCACGCAGGTGCGAGACATGACGTTGTCGCCCAAGCCGGTGCAACAGCCGCATATTCCCATCTGGATGGGCGCACGCGCGGAGAAGGCGATCAAGCGCGTGGCGCGCATGGGCGCGCATCTGATGGCGACGATTGGTCCCGATCCCGCGCCGTTGTATTTCGAGACGCTGAAAGCGCACGGCTACGACCCGACCAAGTTTCACATTGGACAGATTGGGTTAGTGCATCTCGCGCCCACCGTGGATCAGGCGTGGGAAGAGGTGCAGGACCATCTGTTCAATTCGATGGAGTATTACGGCGAAATTCTCGCCGAGGCCAACGACGCGCCGGGCGACAAGGACCTGTGGCACTTCAAGAGTCCCAAGGAGATGCGCAACTCCAGCTTCGGGCGCGCGGCGATGATCGGTACACCCGATCAGGTGGTCCGGCAGATGGAAAATTTTCAGCAGCGCCACCGGTTCACACACTTTGTGATCGGCGCGCAGCTTCCGGGCCTTGATCCGAAAAAAGGGACGCGTTCATTGGAGTTGTTCGCCAAGGAAGTGATGCCGAGTTTGCGATAACAGCGATAACGTGACCATCAGTCGGGCTGACGGATTTCGGTTTGTGTTGCTCTTGCCTCGCTGCCAGTCTTATCTTCAACCGGAAATCTTCGGCTACGCCAATTTTGATGAGCATCAAAGATCTGGCGTTGGAGCGCCTGTCCGATGGCGAGCGCCATGAGCGGTGGCACGGCATTACATATCTGAGTGTAATTCTCGATGGTTGTCCCGTGAAACACGAAAGAATCCGGAAATGACTGTATCCTGGCGCACTCGCGAGGGGTTAAGAATCGATGTTGCTCTGGATGAATGGAGGTCATTCCACGCGTCCAGTAGGCGGTATACGAAGGGCGATCTTTTAGCGCTCTGCGGTAGCCGCCTTCGTAGTGTGTTTTATTCTCCTCGAACGTGTCCACAATATGTCGCATGTTGCCACCAACGGGTACAGCGCGAATCTTCTCAAGTACGCGATCACTATGATTTTGGGCGGTGTGATTCTCGATTCTCGGTGAATTGAGTCTTGCCCACTGCTGATACGGGGTGGACACTGATTCTGGGTATTGAAAACGGCCAATGCGGTCACCGAGAATCGGTATGGGCAAATCCGAGATGGCGGCCCAAAGGGTCACTTTGGGCCGCTCTCCAAAGAGACCGGCCACGTCACAATGTGTAGGCGTAGGTGGTCTTGGCGCTACCTTTCTTGCTCCCATGGCGACAAATCTTTTACGGTGCTGAGGGACTCCATAGTCGCTTGCGTCGAGGACCGCATCTATCCATTGGTAGTCCAAGCGGTCGAGGCGCTCCCGGAGCAGCTCGTAGAAATGGCCGGAGTAGCTACGCTTGAAACCCGGCACATTCTCAAACACCCAAGCCAGAGGTCGAACGTGTTCAACGACATCGAAGAATGTCCAAACGAGGTCATTGCGTGGATCATCGCGGCGCTTCTTGCCTTCGTTACTAAATCCCTGACACGGGGGGCTGCCCGCAATGAGGTCGACTTGTGGGAATTCGAGGGATGCCGCCCCTCTGAGGTCAACGCGGTGTATGAGTGGCGAACCGAAATTCATGCTGGCAGTGGTGCAGGCGGAAGGATTGAGATCATAATGCCCCAGGTCGACAAACCCGGCCCAGCGCAGCCCTAACGCCCAACCTCCAGCGCCGGAAAATAAGTCAATGAAGGTGGGCTTCATTGTTGTGTCCTCGATAGTTTCTGTCCGAGAAAATGCAATTCTCGATTCAATTCCGGCAGTTCGCGGTCCGTAGGCGACAGGACGGAAAACCATTCTGTTTCAATGGTGCTGATATTGCGGGAGAAGTATCCCTCCAGCGCGGCGTCAGCCTCGTGGTCAATGAGTACTTTGGTGAAGCAATTTTTGTCGCCCTTTTTTCGATTGGTATAACTTCTCTGAAAAGCTTCGGCCACTGATTTGAACACTGAGTTCTCCGACAAGATGGTGTCTCGCACGAAGGTCACGATCGCGGGATCGTTCAAGAACAATAACCAATCGTAACTCTGCTTGAGTACCCGCAGTTCCTTGTTGGGGTTGTCGGACGTAAACCAATTGCCGTGATTGCTGACAACTCCCACCGTCAACACGAATCCGTCAAGTTCTTCAGGTGGAGCTGCATACACAAGACGGGAAAGCTCTTCCTCGAACGGACGAAATTCAAAACTGCCGTTGCTTCTCGGCAGTGCGCCATAGAGGCGACCGTCCATCGCGCGGACTTTTTGCAATCGAGACACATGGTTGGCCACGTAGGCACCTTGCTTGGCTTTCTCTATGGTCGTTGGCCCTTTCTTTTGTCCTTCTTCTTTGCTAACGCGCTTGCATTCGACGATTGCGTAGGGTGTCGGCTTCAGTAAGCCGAGTTCAATTTGCAGCGGTCCTCGCGGCTCGCTCCCAATGAAATTCGCCACCCAAAACTCGCCAGCGCTGTTTCTTTCGCTTGGTGCCATTAGCCCCAAGAAGCTGCGCACTGGTGAGTGTCGATTGGTCATAGTCGCACCCGGCGAGACTCAACAGACGTTTCGCCTTTATGGGACGTCCATCATTTTCAAGGGTGACAATTCTTGGAGCGATTGTCGCTGGGTGCAGCGCGAACTCGACGTTATGCGTAATTTCAGGATTACCGAATTCTATAACTCGGAGTTCAATGGTCAGAACGGGAAGAAGGCCCCATTGCTTCAGAAGGTAAAACGTCATCAGCTCAACGATTGTTCCAAGCGCCCGCCCCGCGGCCTTCTTTACATCCGCGCGATTATGGAACACCTGAGAGGCCAACGCTTTCTGAAGAGCGTCGATTGACTCACTTGGCACTACTACCTCTATTGTGAACCGCCGCTTCACGGACAACGAGTCCAAGTCCAACGAGGAAGACGAGAAGTGCGACAATCGGTACCCATTCCATTTACAAATCCTCCAATTGTGTGATGCGCGTGTAGGCCGTCCGATTAGTGATGTTGTTGTCAGCTCCCCGCCCGCGCGCTCACAATCCACGTCGTTCCGGTCAGTCGGACGCCGCTTGGCCCCGCATACGGCTGGAGCGCCTCTCGAATCGAAGCCGCGACGCGTGTCCGGGTGTCGGCGTCAGCCGCGCGTAACAGCGTGCCCACCGGCCCAATCTCCAGTGAGAAATCCGCCGCCTCCTCAACCGTGGTGGCACCACCCAAGCTGAGGGCGGTCTGATGTGTGTCGAGCACGACATCCGTGAAACCCGCGGTCGTGAGGATATGACGGAGCCGGTTTGGATCGGCGAAAGCGAACGGTCCGGGCGCGTGTGAGACTGGCGGTGGTGGTGGTGGCACATGTTGCAAGGCGGCCTTGAGGGGAAGACGCGCCCAGTCATTCTTGGCTAGCTCTTGCCAGCACACAAAGCAGAGTCGTCCCGTGGCTCGTAGCGCACCGCGCAGATTGCGGAAGGCTGCGGTTGGGTCCTCGAAGAACATGACCCCGAACCGCGAAAAGATGACGTCGAAGCGGTCACGTGCGAACGCGTGAGTTTGCGCATCGGCGCATATAAATTCGAGGTTCGTCAGTTTGAGTTCCTGTTGCCGCTCGCGCGCGCGGGCGAGCATGGGTTGCGAAATGTCGAGACCCACGACCGTGCCATTGGGCCCGACCCGGCTCGCTAATGCCAACGAGGTCTGTCCACAGCCACAGCCGACATCCAGCACCTGCTCTCCGGGTTGAATGTTGGCGCGTTGCAGAGCGGCGAGACCAAGCGGCTCGATTTGCGCATCCAGGCGTTGTTGGTTCCGTACCCACTTCAGGCCAGACTCTTCATTCCAATAGCGGATTTGGTCTTGGTTGGTTTGGGTTTCTGTCATAACGTGTCTTTATGTCCTCTGTGTCAGACGTTAATACTTATCAAGTGCGCCCAGCGTTCGCGGTGCCACGCGGCATCACCAAAAGTCATCTCGGCGGCGCGCCCGCTCACCGTGTTCCCGACTCATAGGCGGCGTCCTGACTATGGCGGTTCCCATGCCTTCGGCGGGGGCATGGGAACCGCCTACTGAACGCTTATGGCGTCTGCGTCACGGTAAACCGCTTTCCGTTGACAGTGATCCGCCCCGCGCGTGTGTTCGGGCCGGGATTGGCCGTCACACTGTAGAGTACCGTCCCAGACCCGATGCCGCTTGCCCCGGACGTAATAGTGATCCAAGGGACATGACTCTTCGCCGTCCGCGCACAGCCCGTGGTTGAGGCTGTTACAACCAGAGACAAGTTCGTTGCGGCACTCGCCCCAATGGTCGTCCCAGCCGGAATCGTAATCGTACACGGCGCTGGTACTGGCGTCGCTTGGGTCACGATGAACGTCTTGCCTTCGATAGTCATGGTGCCTCGACGCGGGTTGGGACCGGGGTTGGGGGCTACGGAGTACGTCACCGCGCCATTGCCCGTCCCGGCACTGCCGTTCGTTATCGTAATCCACGGGGCATTACTCACTGACGCCGTCCAGGCGCAGGCCGCTGAAGCTGTCGTTGCCACAGTTGCGATGTTGCCAGCTCCGCCACTCGCCCCGATAATCTGATTGGGAGGCGTGAGTGTGGCAACACAGGGGACATCGCAAACGGTGATCTCGCCGTCACCTGCGCGAACGCCTGGCGAGGTCGTACTGCTGAGCACGAGCGGTCCGACGGTCCCACTCGTTCCACCCGCGCCACCGCCACCGCCTCCCCGATGCGTAGGGTTCGGTGCTCCACCATTTCCACCGCCATTGAACCCGCCGGTCGCACTAGAGGCTTGGCCACCGACAACGAGGGTGAGCACGTCACCATTGTTGACAAGCAAATAACCGGAAGCTTCGCCACCCAACCCACCAGCGCCAGGAGTTGACCCAAGACCCCCAGTACCGGCTGCTCCTTGTGCACCGCGTGCCACGAGGGCGATCAGCTTATTACTCGTTATCGCGTAGGTTTGCTGACCTCCCGTAAAAGAAAAAGTCTGGATGTTGCTGTAGCCAGGTCCCTGACACAGACCTTGTGCGTGGACACTCGTGACACCGCCTCCCCACGATAACAGTAGCGCACTCAGGACGGACACCAGGGGGACATGCGAGCGTCCCCCTTCTCGACATTTGAGCAAATATAAGCGGCATGTTTCCGCGAAGACCTTCCTCATGACTCCCCCCTGCTTTGTTAAAAGGTTAACGAAAAAAAGCGGTCAACTCCCCGCTCGTGCAAAAACGATCCACGTCGTCCCGGTCAGCCGGACTCCGCTAGGTCCAGCATAAGGTTGGAGCGCTTCTCGAACGGAGCGTCAACCATAACGTGCTTCCGTATCAGACGTTAGTATTTATGCAAGCTCGCCCAGCGCTCGCGGTGCCAAGCGGCATCACCAAAAGTCATCTCGGCGGCACGTGCGCGCTTGAGATAGAAGCCTGCGTCATGCTCATCGGTCATGCCAATGCCGCCGTGCATCTGTACGCCTTCATTGGCCGTGAGGAGATAGGTGTCGGAACAGCGTGCCTTAGCGAGCGCGACCAGCGAGAGCCAATCGTCACTCCCTTCGTCAGCGGCACGGGCCGCCGCTAGCACCGAGGAGCGCGCGAGTTCGAGTTCCATGAACAAGCGCGCCGCGCGATGCTTGAGAGCCTGGAACGTGCCGATGAGCACGCCGAATTGTTGGCGGGTTTTGAGATAGACCATTGTGTCCTCGAAAATCTGGCTCATGCCGCCCAGCATTTCCGCGCACAGGCCAATCGTGGCGCGATCAACTGTTTGTGACAGCAGGTTGTAGCCCTCCCCAAGCGCGCCAATGAGACTGTCCGCTCCCACGGTGACGTTATCGAACGAGACGAGCGAGACGGCACGGTTGTCGAGCCGGTATTGGGGGATGGCCGTCAGTCCTGGCGTATCTCGTTGCACGAGAAACAGGCTGATGCCGTGCGGATCGTTGGTCGCGCCCGCCGTGCGGGCCGAGACAATGAGCAGGTCGGTGTTCAGCCCATCCAGCACTTGTATCTTCTCGCCGGAGAGTCGCCACGCACTGCCGTCCTGTTCCGCCTTGGTCGTGACGCGGTTCAGGTCGTAGCGGCTACGGGCTTCTTGATAGGCGACCGTGAGAATTTTCTCGCCCGTGGCAATCGGAGGAAGCCATGAACGTTTCTGTTGGTCATTGCCAGCGATGGTGAGGAGCTGGCCAGCGAGCAGGACGGTTGAAAGAAACGGTTCAGGCGCGAGGACGCGACCAAGCGCTTCGAGCACCACCGCGAGATCGGCGAGGTCCATGCCGGCACCGCCGTACTCTTCGGGGATCAAAATGCCAGTCCATCCCAGATCGGCCATTTGCTTCCACAGCTCGCGCGAGAAGCCCAGTGGGTCCTTCGCATCGCGCAACGCCCGAACCCGCTTGATGGGTGAATGCGCGCGAACGAAGTCACTCGCCGTTTTGGCGAGCAGTTCTTGGTCTTCAGTGAGTACGAGTTGCATGGGGCCCCCCTAGTAGATTGCGGATTCGCGATTGTGGATTGAAGAAATCGCGGATTGCGGATTTGGGATTGCGGACTTCAGCAGGAAAAAGTATTTCCTTTTGCTCTTTGCTAAATCCGCAATCCGCAATCTGCAATCTGCAATCTGCAATCTGCAATCCGCAATTCCTTAGTCTGGCAGTCCCAACACCCGCTTGGCGATGATATTGAGTTGCACCTCGCTGGTGCCGCCTTCGATGGTGTTGCCGCGCGAGCGGAGCCAGTCGCGGGTGAGTGTCAATTCGCGTTCGGTGAATCCTTCACCCTGCCAGCCCAGCGACTGTGGCCCGGCAATGGATAACATCAGTTCTTGTCGGCGTTGATTCAGCTCTGTCCCATAAATCTTGAACAGCGAGCTTTCTGGTCCGGGCGGGCGACCAGCTTTGGCGGCGTCGCGGGTGCGGTCGGAGGTCAGTTTGAACGCCAGCACATCCATCTCAAATTGCACGATGCGCTGACGCAGCGCGGCATCGGCCAGACGGTCGCCCTCGCTATCGACATAGTCGCGCGCCCAGTCCGCCATCGTGCGACGTTTCGCGCCCGCGCCGAATGCCGAGGCGATCATCGAGCGCTCGTGATTCAGTAGCGCTTTGGCCACGGTCCAACCATCGTTCACCGTGCCGATGACATTCTTCACCGGCACGGTCACATCGGTGAGGAACGTCTCACAAAATGGCGAGGAGCCACTAATCAACTTGATCGGTCGCGTTTCGACGCCAGGGGTGGCCATATCGACCAGGATGAACGTAATGCCTAGATGCTTGGGCGCGTCGGGGTCAGTGCGGACCAACATGAACATCCAGTCCGCGTAATTGGCGTAGGAGGTCCACACTTTTTGTCCGTTGATGACGTACTGATCGCCGTGGAGAACGGCCTTGGTTTGCAGCGAGGCGAGGTCGCTACCGGAACCTGGTTCCGAGTAGCCTTGGCACCAGCGAATCTCGCCACGCACGATTTTCGGCAGATGCTCCCGCTTTTGCTCTTCGGTGCCATATTGGAGCAGCGTCGGACCAATCATCGTCAGGCCGAAGCCAGAGAGTGGTTCCGGCAGCCGGAGTGCCGCCAGTTCCTCACGGAGAATTTTGGCCTCGGCTTTCGACAGTCCGCCGCCATCATATTGCTTTGGCCATTCAGGCGCGGTCCAGCCGCGCGACACCATGACCTCAAGCCAGCGCTTCATGTCGGGATTGGGGTACGTGGCTCTGCGCCCACCCCAGTTGCCTTCGCCCAAGGCCAGGACAAGCCCGCGTACGCCTTGAGGGGAGTTCTCGCGCAGCCATTGCCGAGTGTCGGAACGAAATTGTTCGAGGTCGGGCATAATGCACTCCTCTCTGATGATGTTTCTTGCAGAGACGCCCCGCTAGGGCGTCTCTGTTGGGGCGTTTCTATGGGACTATGCTGCTTGAGCTGCCGGCGCCGGCATTTTCAACTCTTTGGGTTTGGCCAGCATCGGCGTGGTGTTCCACTTCTTGAGTTCTGGCAGCACGTATTTGGCGAAGCACCGCATGCTGCGCTCGGATTCATCGAACGGCATGCCCGCGTAACTGAAGTTACACATGATGCCATTCATGTCGATGGTTTTACGGATGAAGTCGAGTTTCTCCAGCACCTGGTCCGGCGTGCCGAACGGCATGAGATTGGCGAAATCGCGGGCCGCGCCGTCCATGCCGTGGCGATTGATGTATTTCCCCACGCCGCTGTAGAACTCGTAGCCCTTGTAGGACCCGAATTTCTCCGAGGTCATCTCGTAGTGATTCATGGCCGTGTGATAGTAGGCCGTGATCCACTTCATGGCGCGCTCTTCGGCGCGGTCCTTGTTCTCATCGACATAGAAGAACCCCCCACACAGGGGTTGCGGGGGGTTGATCCCGCCGTTCACTTCGTGCCAGACCTTGTGGTACACCTCGAAGTCCTGCTTCACGACATCCCACGGCTTTTGCGGAATCACTAGCAGCCCGACGCCCAACTTCGCCATGATCGGCATGGATTCCGGCGACACAGCGGCGGCGTAGCTGCGTCCCTTGAACGAACGCGCGGGGTAGGGGCGGATGTCACGGCGTGGCTGGTTGGTGAGCAATCCCCCTTCCATGTAGCCATTTTCTAGGGCGTTCAGAATCAGCTCGGCGTACTCGACGAACTTGTTGCGTCCTTGATTCTGATCGAGGCGAAAGCCTTCGTATTCCACGCGCGCCAGTCCGCGCCCAAGGCCGAGAATGAACCGACCATTGGATAGATGGTCGAGCAGGGAAATTTGTTCGGCGACCCGAATGGGATCGTGCCACGGGAGCACGACGACCATCGAGCCCAGTTGCACACGCGAGGTTTTCCCCGCCATGTAGGACAGAAATTGTAGGACATCGGGACACATCGTGTAGTCGGTGAAATGATGTTCAACCGACCACACCGAGTCGAACCCCAGTGGTTCGGCCAACTCCGCGAGGCACAGTTCCTGGCGGTAGACCTCGGCGTCCGAGAGGGCGTTCTGGGGATTCTGAAAAGCGGCTCCGTAACCAACGTGCATAGTCTCCTCCTTTTTTTTACGTCGTGAATTGCCGTAGAAGCTGGCGCGGTTATAGCACCAGAGCGGGAACGGGCAAAAGTGGTCCTATCAGCTATCAAGCGGAACGAACCCGAACTTCCGTGATGGTTGACGTGGTCAACTCGTAGAGGAGTTGTGTGGCTTCCATGAAATCCGCCGTGTCCGTTCCTACGGGAAACCACTGGTGGACAGAGGTCAGCAGAGCGCGGGCCTCTTCACGTTTGCTTTGTTGCCACCACAAGCGGCTCAGGCTGACGGCGGCCCGTAATTCCAACGCTTTCGCCCGCTGCCCACGAGCAATTTCAAGTGCTTGCAGAAAACACGCCTCAGCCTCGGATTGGGGGGCAGAGGAGAGGGGCTGGGGATCGGTTTTCATTTTTGCCTTTTGATTTTTGCCTTTTGCCTTTTGATTTGCCCGCTGAAGGAGCAGCTCACCTTTGACCCGATACATCTCTGCTTCATAGAAGTGTTCGCCAGTGCGTCGTGCCGCCGCGAAGGCTTCATCAAGGAGGGTGAGGCCCTTGTCGAATTCCTCTCTTCTCCCACGGATTTCAGCGAACATGGTCAGGTACAGGGTTTGAGATGTCTGCGCGCCGGTTGCGCGAAATACCGCCAATCCTCGTTCCATCTGAGCGAGGCCCTGGTCCGCTTGCCCTTGCCGGGTGAGTGCCCACCCCAGCGTCATCCGCGCGGTGCCTTCCCAGAAGGTGAACTCTTGGTCCTGAGCGAGGGTCAGCAGGGCTTCCGCTTGTTGTCTTGCCTCATCAACCTCCCCGCGACACATATGCAGCGACGCGGCCATATCCACGG
>JABFSC010000477.1 GCA_013140885.1 Deltaproteobacteria bacterium
TTCATCAATCCCTGGGGCCTGCGGTTTGTCGGCGAGACGTTGTGGGTCAGCGATATTAATGGCGATTTTATTTACGGGAAGCGTGAGCTGCCGGATGGCTTCATCGTGGCGCTGACGACCCAGTGAAGGAAAAGGGAGATGTTCAATGCCTGAAGGTCAACTGCCCGCACCGTTTCAAGACCTCGCGCCGTACCTTGCCTGGGCACTGCCCACGGAACGCGAACGCAGCGCCAAACGGCAGACGAGTCCGATGGCGGAGATCACCGCATTCTATCAGGCCATGTTGCCACGAATGGAAACGATACTCCCGTATTTGGCGCGCTATGCGCTGGAGCAGGTGCCCGCCGATGCGCGACTGCTGTTCCATCTCGCGCTGGCCTTGGCCGAAGTCGCCCCAGCGGTGGAGAATTTTGGCCAGCCGAGCGTGGTGGCAGGCTACGATGTCGCCCGGTTTATCGCTGCCCACGACTAACCCTACAGACAGCTACAGGAGAAAAATCCATGGTCGCAGTCGCACAGACGTCGCCTCGCCAAAAGTGGCATGATCGCTACCCAGAGTTGGGCACCGGTCCGATTTCCATCGAGCCCTACGTGTCGCGGGCGTATTTCGAGAAAGAGCGCGAGCGTATTTTTTCCAAAGTCTGGCTCAACATCGGTCGCGTGGAACAGATTCCCCGGCCCGGTGACTATTTCGTGAAGGACCTCGCGGTCTGTCACACCTCGGTGCTTGTGGTTCGCGGCAAGGATGGGACGTTGCGCGCGTTTCACAACATGTGCTCGCATCGTGGCAATCAACTCGTGTGGGACCAGAAAGGCACGTGTCAGGCGTTCACTTGCAAGTTCCACGGTTGGGTCTATGGCCTGGATGGCGCGCTGCGTCACATCACCGATGAGGACAATTTTTTCGCCCTGAAGAAAGAGACGCTGGGCATGACGCCGGTCTCCGTTGCGACCTGGGAAGGGTTCATCTTCATCAATGTGGACCCGAATCCTCGGCAGACCTTAGCCGAGTATTTGGGGGCAGAACTGCGGGAGAGCATCGCCGGGTATCCGTTCGCCGGCGTTTCGGACAATTGCTTTTCCTGGCACACGGATGTGAACGCCAACTGGAAGGTCGCCAAGGATGCGTTCCAGGAGGTGTATCACATTTCGACCTTGCATCGCCGTATCATTGGCAACGTGTTCGCGAGCAAGGACAATCCTTACGCGAATGCGCTCGACTTCACGTTGTTTCCTCCCCACGGGCGCATCTCGTTGTCGGCCAATCCTGACCGACAGCCCACACCGGTGGAGTCCTTGGCGCAACGCTTTGGTTCGGTGGTGCTGCAACAGAACAACACCGAGGCGGAGAAGCTCCCGAAAGGGGTGAATCCCACGCGCTACGCGAATTGGTCGTTCGACGGGCTCGCGTTGTTTCCGAACTGTCTCATCTACGTTTCCAACGGCACCTATTTGACCCATATTTTTTGGCCGTTTGCGGAGAACCGCACCCGCTGGGAAATTCGCACCTATTCGCCAAAGGCGAGAACGCTGGCTGAGCGCTTCAGCCAGGAATATGGCAAGGTCTCTTTTCGTGACACGTTGCTTGAAGATGGTAGCACGCTGGAGCGCACGCAAACCATGTTGGCGTCCGGCGCGAAGAAGGAAATCGTGTTGCAAGATGAGGAGCTGCTGATTCGCCAGCATCACTACGTGACGGAAACCTATCTCAACAGCTAAGAGCGAACAGCTTTCTCACTCCGGTGTCGGCAATTCTTCGCCTAACACAAGCCGTGAGAGAAAGGCCCGGAGTTCGTTGTCGGACACGCCATGCGCGGTGGATGAGGAGAAGAGGAGGGAGACTTGTTGGGCCTGGGGAGAAAGTGCGCCCATGCGTTCCTGCGCGAGCGCGCGGATCAATGGTCCCAGCAACCGGGCGAGTTCCGAAGTGAAGCGCGCGGCCAAGAGCAACCCTTCACCCGCGCTCCTGATTTTCGCCACCGCGGCGCGAAACGCGGCGACGATACCCGCATGGAGAAAGATTTCCGTGCCCGCGTGCGCCCAGAGATTGCCCTGCACGCCACCCCAGCTCAAGGTCAACTCATCCATCACCGGCCATAACGCCGAGCGCAACAGTGGCGTGCTCTCGGTCGCGATCAGTCGCACCAACACCGCCTTCCATTCGTCCGACAACTGAGTGCGTCCACGAAGATAGGGGGCAGGGGGGACGTTCCGGCGCTCGAGGATCTCTCCGGTCGTATCGAGGACCAGATGCTCTTCCACGGTCTGTCCCAGGATGGTCAGGCCAGCGGTATAGCGGGTCTGCCCCTCATCAAGGCGCTCGGTGAGGAGCGCGTAGGCGCTGACCGCGAGGTCGGGACGGTAATAGGTTCGCCCGCGGTCGTACACTTTCTCGACGCCATCCCGCAGTTGCACGCAGGTGCCAGGGGCCGGAAAAAAGCGCTCGTGCGGCGAGGGTCGCCAATCAATCGTCGTCTCTGCCATTGAGAGTTGCATGGCCCGCTCTTCCGCGCTTTGCGTGAACCGTTCGCGTGTCGGTCCTGGCTCACCACTATACCGAAACGACTCGCAGAGCGTGGCGAATAATCGTTCGGTCGGGTAGGGGCCACGGTAACGTATGACGGTTTTTTGCTGATCTTGCCCGAGCGCCGCCAAGACGTTGAGGACCGTGGAGCCTCCACCGGCCGGCAGGCTCGCCGGCGCATCCAGTGGTGGAAGGAATTCGAGGTTTTCATACCCGACTGACGCGAAGATCGTGAGCGTGTGGTCGATGACGAAGCCGTGCTCACCCGCCAACAGTACCACACTGTCGGATCGCCCCCAGCCTAAATGGGATGCCGCGTCACGAAACACTCCCAACAATCGTCCGTCGAGTCCGCGGACCTTGAAACGCGCCACGGTGCCTTCTGGTGTCCACACGCACAGCAACAGGAGGTGCCCACGACGATCAAACATGGCTACTCGTCGTGGCGGTGCGTTCTCGGAAGGGGGAGGCATGAAGAAGGTCAACGAGCCGTGTGACGAACGAGTCACGAGAGGTTGATGCTCGACACAAAGGGATGCGCTCCGTGGCTCGGTCTGGAGCGTTGCTTGGGTAAGCGCGGCGGTGAGGGTGGTTGCCACGTCCGCCATGCCCTCCTCGGACGCGAGGGTCGCGAGCGCGGGAGTCACCAGGTCACGTGAAAGTTCAACGATCATAGCATTCCTATGCCAAGCGGATCCCCGCGAGCTGGCTTGGTGAGAGATAGCGCGAGAGCACTTCTGGTGACGCTTCGCGGAGCGCGGCCACCGAATCGAACCCGGCGGCGACCAGCGCGCGGATCTCGTCGCGGCCAATGCCGGGGAGTTGCGCGCGGGCCAGCGCGAGTCCTGGAGCGTCGATGCCGAATTGGACACATTCCGCTATTTCACCGAGCCGTCGCGCTCCTGGCCACCCCATTACTTCGGCGACTTCTGCCGCCGCGTCCACGAGCCAACTCACTTCCTCGGTCTGCGTTTTAATCATGCCGGCATAGCATTGATATTGGGTTTCCAGTTCGGAGAGAGGGCCGCCGTTAATCCACGCGAGTAAGAGGAGCGCCAGTTTCGCCGAGCGCACATCCTGGGCCGTCGGCAGCATCCGCGCATTGAGGACGTGACCGAGTTCTTCACCAGTAGTGGTGCCTTTGTCCTGTGCCCACTCGTTGAGTTTGCTCTCATAGACCCGGCTGCGATGTTCCGCATTGGAGAGCGGCAGGTACATCCGTTTCCCATCTTCCGTGAGGCTGAGGAGATAGAAGAGTTCCAGCTCCGGGACTTCGCGGTCATGGGCTGAATCGAAGAAGCGCGCCAACTTCACGGCGGTGACGGCCCGAATGCCTTTGCGCGCGGCGACTTCGCCGAGCGTGGTCGCCGCGATCCGGCCATCTTCACTGAGGGTGATGAGCTGTCCACGCACGAGCGCCTCAAGCGCCTTGTGCACTTCGGCGAGCAACCCCTCGGTTTTTTTGCGTTGCTGAAATCCGAGATAGGTGAGCGCGAAAAAAGCCTGTACCTCTTCCTTGCTGGCGCATAATTTTGAAGCCACGACGTTGAGGACCCGATCCAGAAAGCCGCTCTGCCCCGGTGCTGGGGTGAACTGTTCCTGCTCTCCCATGACATAGGCGCGCCACAGGAGATCCGCTTGGAATTGGTTGGCGGCGATCACAATGGAGCGTCCGAATGTTTCCCGGAGTCCCAGACGACCCGCGCGCCCGGAGATGTTCTCATATTCCGCCCAGGTCAGTGGCACCTCGATGGCCGCGCCACTGCGTGGGTCGGTATCCCATTTCACCGCTTCGAGAAAAACGGTCGAAGCGGGCAGATTGACGCCGAAGGCAAGCGTCGTGGTGCAGGCAATCACACGCAGTGCCCCGTTGCGATAGTGGGTTTCGACGACGTTGCGCTCTTCAGGTGTCAGGTCCGCGTGGTGAAACGCCACAGCGCCGCGAAAGGCCGTTTGCAGTTGCGCTTTGAGCGCGGTTTCTTCCAGCGGCTCCAACGCCGCGAGGGCGTCCCGCGCCGGGGGTAGTCCCAAGGACTCCGCGAGGCCGAGCGCGCATTGGACGGTATCTCGCTTCCCCTTGAGAAAGATTAAAATTTGCTCGTCATTCTTGACGAGGTGGCCCACGTTGGCGAACAACATCTTTTGGGGCTCATCCGTATCGACCGTCGCCAGCCGCTCTTCGCCCTCCTCACCGGTGTTGTAGGTGCGATAGCGAAACCGATCTCCCAAGAGCACGCCGCGATACAATTCCACCGGACGTTCTTCCTGAAACAACAGATCGGCTTCGAGCCAATCCGCCACTTGCTGGGCTTCACGCAACACGGCGGACAATCCGAGCAACTGCGGGCGCGGCGAGGAGTTGAGCAATTTGGTTAATGACAGTTCTAGGCCCGGTCCACGATCCGGGTCGCCCAGCATTTGCAGTTCATCGACGACGACGAGCGCGACCGTGTGCAACAGGTGAGGTTGGCGGACTAGGAGTTGCGCGAGTTTTTCGTAGACGAGGACGGCGAGATGAAAGTCGCCATGTTCAATGTCGCGATCAAACTCTCGTCGGTCACGACTCGCGACGACGACTTTCACGCCATAGGTGCCATAGCGGGCGGAAAAGGTGTGGAACTTCTCCTCCGCCAGCGCGCGCAGTGGCGTGAGGTAGAGCACGCGCTTGCCGGCGAAGGTCGCGCGCATCGCCGCCATTTCTCCGACAAAGGTCTTGCCCGACGAGGTTGGCGAGGAGATGACTAAGCTGCGTCCCTCGAAGAGGTCGTAGCGCTGCACCGCCGCCTCTTGGACGGGGAGCAAGAACTGCCCCTGTTGTTGTTCCCAGATTTGCAGGAGGGTGTCCGGCAGGCCGTATTTGCGTAGGTCTCGAATGCGTCGCACGTGCGTGACTCCTGGGCGGCATGGTACCAGCGCGTAGTGTGCGGCGAAAGTAGCGCTCGCGCGCGACGGCGTGAGGCGAACGCAACTTTTTTCATCTCGCCTCGTTTAGGAATGCAGTCGTTGATAAAGATATGGAAGCAGTCGAGACTGAACAACCAACCTTGTGACCCCCTGAAAGCCGAACGGCTTTTAGGCAGTATACGAATGAAGGAGAGCAGACGATGAAACGGTTAGTGATAACGGCGGCGGCGGTATTTTTTCTCGCGGCGATGACCTCCCCGAGTCTCGCCCATAAGACGAAGAAAAAACACTCGCATAAGAAGCCCGTCGCGACCCAGCCGGCGGACAATGGGGAAGCGGGGACAACCACTGGAAAAGCGGTAGCACCTCAGCCGTCCGTCGAGTCCCAGCCGCAAAAAGTAGCTACCCCAACCGGCGCTCCGACAGAGGCCAAGCCAGCCCCAGCGCCTGCTCCGACGACCACGGGTGCACCTACCGAAGCGAAGCCGGCTGTGGCTCCGGCCCCAGGCCAGCCAAGCGCGACGGACACCATGACGGACAAAGCGACCGGGATGGCAAAGGACAAAGCGACGGAGGTGGTGAAAGAGAAAGCGACCGGCGCGGTAATGGATGCCGCGAAGCCTTCTGACGTCTCGGCTCCGACTATGCCGGGCAGCAATCCTGTCTCCACGGTGAAGCCGTCGGTCCCCACCGCTCCTGGGATGCCTAAGTAGTTCCTTGTGAGTATTTCTTTCGCGAGGCTGACTCCGTGTCTGCCTCGCGCGTCCGCTCTACCCTTTGCTTTCATGCGTCAGTATAGTGCCCCCATGTTATTTCCCCACCAGCGCGTACTGATGTCTCTCGTGGTTCTGGTGAGCGTTTGCGTGAGCCTGCCGACATTCGCGGAGACCAAACGGCAGCGACGATCGGCGACCGCTCCCAAGAAACCTTCGGTCAAAGCTCCCACTCCAGCCCCACCTGTCCCGCTCGTGTTCGCGCGAGGCGAACGGTTGGCCTACACCGCGACTCTCAATGAACTCCCGGCTGGTGAGGGCGAATTGTCTTTGCGCAAAGAGCAGGACGACGGGCGCGAGGTGTATCGGTTCACGGCCCAGGCGCGTTCCAATGAGCTGGTCGATTATCTCTATCGCCGCCGCGACAGCGCGGAAGCCACGTTCACGGCCGCCAACTACATGCCCGTGTTTTTTCGTCTGCGGTCAAAAGAGAATGAGCGCCACCGGGAATATGGCGTGCAGTACGATCCCCGGACCCAGACCCTTATCGGCCAGGTGAAGCGACGAGACCGTGTGAAGGAGCGGACACTGCCGGCAGGGACCGCGCACGACCCCGCATCGGCTCTCTATCTGTTACGGAGCCAGGATTTCCAGCCGGGAACGACATTGGAAGCCGAGGTCTTTACCGGCAGAGATCATTTCCGGGTACGGGCGCGGGTGATCGGGAAAGAGCGCATCACGCTTGGCACCGGGCAACGTCAGGCGATTCGTTTGCAGCCGGAAGTGTTCTCGTTGGACAAAGCTTCGGGGGATAATTTGCTGCCGTCCGAAACAACACTCTGGGTGACAGCCGACGCGGCCCATACGCCGCTCAAGATCGAGAGCTATCTGCCGCTTGGCCATGTCGTCGTCGAATTAACCGGGCAATGACGCATAGCCAGCGCCTCATTCGCGAGGCTTGGCCATACGAGTTCCGTGTCTCATGAATTTGAGGGCGGTTCTTCTTTTCTGGACTGCGGCGGCTGTGACGCCGCTTTGGCTGGGTGCGGGGCAGAGGACCAGGCAGAGCCGAGTACAGCCAAAGCACCGCCGCTGGCGGCGCACTCCATGGTGGAGCGTCCTTCTTCCGTTGCCCTGCCAAAGAACTTACGAGACCGGCCCTAGGTGGAGATCGTTCCCCCCAAACCAACCACGAAAACCCGCACCAGCGCATGCAAATGACGACGGAATGCCGCCTGCGTGGGCGGCGTCGCGCCATACGTCCCGAGCCCTGACGCGCCGCGCATGAAGAGTTCCGCCGTGGAGGCGGCATCAAGGCCCACGGTGTCAAGCTCAAGTTCCTTGGTGGCAACCGCGGTCGCGATGGTCTTCGTGAGCATCTGCGCATAACGGCGATCCGCGTGCGCGAAGAGGTCGGCGCACAGCTCGTTTTTCGCGTCAATGAGTTCGCGCACATGCGCGGAGCGGTGCATCAGGTCGAAGAAGTACCCGAACTTTGCTTCCATTATCCCCCGCAGGCGAGTCTCAATAGTCGCGTGAGCGTGTCCCGCCGCTTCGGCCGCCGAGAGCACCTGATCGAGCAGTTGTTGGGAGAGCGCGCGAAAAATCTCTTCCTTGCTCTTGAAGTAGAGGTACACGGTCCCTTTGGCGATCCCGGCCTCCTGA
Source organism: Deltaproteobacteria bacterium (assembly GCA_013140885.1). GTDB lineage: Bacteria > Desulfobacterota > Binatia > Bin18 > Bin18 > JABFSC01. The sequence continues at coordinate 7,807 of JABFSC010000477.1, forward strand.
GCAATGTCCTCAATGGAGGTTCGACGGTACCCGTAATGACCAAAGAGCGTCAGCGCGGCGGCAAGAATCGCCTTGTGTTTCTCTCGTGACCCACCCGTCTCTTTCTCTGGCATATTTTTCTCAATGAGACTAAATGACTAATTGACTTTATTTGGTCATTGAGTACGATGCGCTCATCATAAATGCAACCCCTACATGCACGGGGTTGCGAAGGAGTGTGTATGTCGCTTGGAGCATCCTCCGATTCTTCCGCCCAAACCGCGGACCACGCGCACCTCTCGCCGGTCGAGTTCAATCCGCTCTTGCCGGAATTCATCGCCAATCCTTATCCCTTCTATCGCCGGTTGCAAACCGAGGATCCGGTGCATCGCAGCACCCTCTTGCCTGACTCTTGGATCCTCACCCGCTACGCGGATGCCGCGATGGTCTTGCGTGACCCCCGCTTTGGCCGTCAAGACGCGGCTCGGTTTTTTCAAGACCGATTCGGGGCCGGGCCGGTGGTTGATGTCTATACGAAATGGATGCTGTTTCGTGATCCACCCGATCACACCCGGTTACGCACTCTGGTCAGTAAAGCGTTCACGCCGCGCGCCATCGAGAACCTGCGGCCACGCATTCAGGTCCTCGTCGATCAACTGCTCGACACGGTCCAGGGTGGTGGCAAGATGGATAGCATGGACGTTATGGACACCATTGCCTACCCGCTCCCCGTGCTCGTGATTTGCGAGATGCTGGGAGTGCCGGCGAAGGATCGAGACATCTTTCAAGCCTGGTCGGGCGATGTGGCTCGCACGCTGGACCCCATTCAGACGCCAGAAACGGTCGAGCGCGGCCACGCCGTTGTCGCCCGCATGTGCGACTACTTCCGAGAGTTGATCGCGGAGCTGCGTCACTCACCCAAAGATGACTTGCTCAGTGCGATGATCGTCGCCGAGGAGCAAGGGGACCGGCTCACGGAAGAAGAATTGTTGGCCAACTGTATTCTGCTGTTCTCGGCTGGCCATGAAACCACGGTCAACCTTATTGGCAACGGCATGCTCGCGTTGCTGCGCCATCCCGACGAGCGCAAGAAACTGGAGGAACGCCCCGAGCTGATCGAGAGCGCGGTGGAAGAGTTCTTACGCTACGAAGGGCCAGTCCAGCTCACGGGCCGTGGCACCGCGCAAGATGTCGAGATCGGTGGCAAGCGGATCAAGGCAGGCGAGCGGATGTTCACGATCGTGGCGGCGGCGAATCGTGATCCCGCCCAGTTTCCCGATCCCGACCGTCTGGATATTACGCGCCATGAGAATCGCCACTTGGCGTTTGGTTATGGTATTCACTTCTGTCTTGGTGCCGCGCTCGCGCGTCTGGAGGCGCAAAGCGCCATCGGGACGATGCTGCGTCGGATGCCGCGTCTCGCGCTCCAGACTGACACGGTCCAGTGGCGGCCCGCGTTCACCTTGCGCGGACTTCAGGCACTGCCTGTGACGTTCTGAAGATGGGAACATGAAAGGGCAAATCTCGTGGCACATACCGCGTTAATCACCGGAGCATCTACTGGTATTGGCTATGCCTTGAGTCGCTGCTTCGCGGCGGATCATCATAACCTCGTCTTGGTGGCGCGGCAGGAGCAACGCCTCCACCAGGTGGCCGATGAACTGCATCGCGAGTTTGGCGTCACGGCGAAGGCGCTCGTGGCCGATCTCTCGCGCCCCGATGCCCCACAAATGATTCTTGACACGGTGCGCAAGGAGTCCCTGCACGTCGAGTATCTGGTCAACAATGCCGGGATCGGCCTTGGCGGGAAATTCGCGGAGACGGATATCATGGTGGAACTGGGCATGATGCAGATCAACATGACCGCGCTCGTGCATCTCACCAAACTTTTCTTGCCCGATATGGTGGCGCGTCGGTCCGGTCGCATTATGAATGTGTCCTCGACCGCCGCGTTTCAGCCGGGGCCGCTCATGGCCGTGTATTTCGCGACCAAATCCTTCGTCCTGTCGTTCTCCGAGGCGATCGCCAATGAACTCGGTGGCACGGGAGTCACCGTGACCGCGCTCTGCCCCGGACCGACCGAGTCCGAATTTCAGAAGCGTGCGCACATAGAAAATACCCGCCTCGTCAAGGGCAAACTGATGGGTTTGATGACTTCCGAAGCGGTTGCCAAAATCGGCTATGCCGGATTCATGAGCGGCAAACGACTCGTGATTCCCGGTCTGCTCAATAAAATTGGTGTTCAATCCACGCGAATGGCCCCGCGTGCCGTCGCCACGCAGATCACACGGATGCTGCAAGAGAATCACTGAGGAGGAGAGTCGCGGAACTCCGTGATTTCCCAGTGCGTATTCAGCAACTCGGCACCGGCTGAAAGACTCGCGTGAAGCCGTGCACGCGCGCATCGAACAGAATATCGCGCGGTAGCACGGGGCGAGTGAACGCGAGGCCCTCCAGCGAGCGACAGCGGCTCAGCGCCACATACGTTTGGCCGTGCGCGAAGGCCCCGCGGCCCAGATCAATCAGGACTTTATCAAACGTTTGGCCCTGGCTTTTGTGGATGGTGATCGCCCACGCCAGCCGCATGGGATACTGCGTGAAGGTCCCGATCACTTCCTCCTCGATGCGGTTGGTCTCGCGGTGGTAGTGATACTGGATATTCTGCCAGGTCTCCGGCTCGACTTCATGGGCGGTTCCAGCGATCTTCACCCGGACTTTCTTCTCGTTCAGCACACTCACGATTCCTAACGTGCCATTGACCCACCGTCGCTCTGGATCATTCTTGAGCATCATCACTTGGGCACCGCGCTTGAGTTCCAATTCCG
>JABFSC010000417.1 GCA_013140885.1 Deltaproteobacteria bacterium
CGCGGGCGGGGTATCCGCCGCGGGAGACCCGTTGCAGAGGTTGCCACCCACGGAGCAGCGGTTTTTAATTTGCACGGACCCAATGAGCCCAGCGGCTTCGGTGAGTCCCGGGTATTTGTCCTGCATCATCTTGTCTTCCATGATGCGGCAGCTCGGCACGGCGGCTCCGAGGCGCAGTCCAGTTTGCGGATCAAACGCAAGGATCTGCAATTCTGGAATGCTTTTGAGATCGACGACCACTTCGGGTTGTCTGACCCCGGCGCGCATCTGGATCAATAGGTCCGTTCCACCGATCAAGGCCCGGCCTTTGTCGCCAGTGTTAGCAAAAAGGCTCAACGCTTGATCGAGCGATCGTGGCGCTTCGTACGTGAATGCTTGCAAGGTTCCCTCCTATTCAAGATTGAGCCCGTAGGCGCGGGCTCTTTCGCTTGCGCACTTTAGTGGGCTTCGCGAACAGAAGCAAGAGCGAAAGAGGACAAGTCGGCGGCAAGTTGGAACTCGAGCGGGGGTTTTGTCCCTCGGACGCCAGGCCGTGTCGCGGGTGTGGCAGCGGGCAGGTTATACCACCCGCCTCCTACGTGCGCAACCGAAATACGAGTCGGCGATACCCAACGTAGAACGGGGACACGGATGAGGAACAGGGGTATGGAAATCTCGTGCCCGTCACGAGCTACTTCGGAATACGAATCTTTTGTCCGGGGAAAATCAGATTCGCATCTTTAATCACTTCACGGTTCGCTTCGAAAATTTTAGGATACTTATTCGCATCGCCGTAGAAACGCTTGGCGATCTTGGAGAGGTTATCGCCCTTTTCAATGAGGTAATACTCGACCGGTTCTTGTTCCGCCGGATGCTGCAAATTATTGACCTCGACCTCCGCAACCCCTTGAATATTGCCAGCGATCAAGACCGCTTTTTGCATCGCCTCGGCTGAAGTGGCGGCTCCAGAAAGCGCGACTTTTCCGCTCGCGGGATCATAATTGACATTGAGCCCACTCACCCCAGGATTCGATGATTCAATTTCCGCCTGAATCTTCGCGGCAGCTTCATCATCACGGTTAAAGAGTTTCTTCCCAATGTTTCGGACAAAATCGAAAAGTCCCATACTGTCCTCCTTTCATTCACTATCTATGTCGTCACCCTTGATCCGTTGTACCCTCCAGAAGAAATCGAAGCAAGGAAAAACTTTCCGCTTGCCGTGGACATTTCTTTCTCCGATTCATAGCAATTTTTCTATAGTTTCACGGATAAATGGCGATTCTCCAGAAGACACAGAAAGAGAAAGCCATGCCACCAACAGCAGAATCAATGCCCCTCCTCCCTGCTCCCTCGCTCAAAGAACTCGCGCAACGGGTGCGTGTGTTGGAACACCACCATCAATCCGCGCCCGACCCTAATACCCTCAACATGCTCCTCTTCAGTGGCGAAATGGATCGCTTGCTTTCAGCTTTCACGCTTGCCACTGGAGCGGCAGCGAGCGGAATGCACGTATCGATCTTTGTCACTTTTTGGGGAGCTGCGGCGCTGAAAAAAGTTGGACCACAAAGCCCAGGAAAATCTTTCATCGAAAAAATGTTCGGTTGGATGCTGCCGGGCGGATGGCACCGCAAAAAACTATCCAGACTGGATATGGGAGGACTGGGTCGGTGGTTAATGCGGCAAGAGATGCGCAAAAAAGGGATGCCAGACCTCCCAACACTACTCTCCATCGCCCAAGAACTCGGCGTGGAACTGTACCTGTGTGACACCTCGATGGCCATGATGGGCATTCGTAAAGAGGAATTGATTGACTACCCAAACCTTCGAGTATGCGGAGTCGCCCATTTTCTTGACATGTCCACCAAATCCAACACCACCCTTTTTATCTAAGACGCATCCTCATGACACCGCGAAACGAACTCAATCTGACAGGGCTGAAGTGTCCTCTCCCTATTGTCGAACTCAATCGCGCCATCAAGCAGATGTCGCTGGGTGAAGAAGTACAGGTCATCGCGAGTGATCCAGCGTTTCCACTCGATGTGGAAGCATGGTGCCGAAGAACTGGCCAACTCCTCCTGAGCTTACAGGAGCAAGACGGACGTTATCACGCGCGGCTCAGGAAAATGTCCTAAATAAAGAGAAGCTCAAACAAATGACTCTTGAATTTCCCGCCTTTACTCATCTGGAGCAACTGACTCGTCAGGTGGGCGGCCCGCTCGCGGCTGAATTGCGGAACACAGTCCACACACTGCGCAACCAGCTCCACGACGCGCGGCAAGAAGCGGAGCGCCTCGCTCAGGCGCAAGCCGATGCGATAGTAAATTCGGCGATGATGATGAGTGAACTGCAGACGGCACGGGTGGATTTAGAGGCGAGCAATACCGTCATTCAGACAATGAACCAGGCCCTGCAAACCGCTCTGGCTACCGCACAGGAGAACGAAAAACGCTTCCGTCTCTTAAGTGATGCTGCCCCAGTGGGGATTTTTCAGATCGACCAAGCAGACCGTTGTATCTACGTGAATACCGGCTTGCGGCGACTCCTCAAAACTACCGAAACGGGAAAAGAAGCCGATTGGCGTCAGTGGCTTGCCCCCAACGATCAAGTCACCGTGTTAGCTCGTTGGCGAGAGGCGATCACACAGGGGAAGGAATTTGCCCACGAATTCCGCATCCTCACAACTGAAGGAAAGCTGTGCTGGGTCCTCGTGCACGCACGACCGCTCCAACTCAATGTCAACACCTGGGACGGGTACATCGGCACCATGACCGACATCACGCCCCATAAAGAAGCCGAGCAACTCAAAGATGAACTTGTCTCTACCGTCAGCCATGAATTGCGCACGCCCTTGGCGAGCTTACGCGGCTTTACCGAGTTAATGCTCGAGCGTGCGTTCTCTCCAGAGAAACAACGCGAGTTCATTGGCATTATTCAACAAGAGGCAATACGCCTGACAAACCTCATCAACGACTTCCTTGATCTCCAACGGATTCAATCAGCAAAACAACGCTATGATTTCACCAGGGTTTCCTTGGAACCTCTGCTGCAAGAACAACTCCGATTCTTCTCGTCCGAAAAGAGTCAGCATACTTTTCGAATTTCCGTCGATCCCGCGCTCCCATTCGTACACGCTGATGCCGATCGTCTACGGCAAGTGCTTGGCAATTTGCTCTCCAATGCCATCAAATTTTCTCCACACGGAGGAGGCATCTCCCTCAAAGCCTCCCAAGAAGGAGAAGAAATCAAAGTAAAAGTGATCGACCAAGGGGTCGGCATTCCGCGAGAAATTCTCCCGAAACTGTTCAGGAAATTTTTTCGCGTGGAAAACGCGGATACGCGAAAGATCGGTGGGACTGGTCTGGGATTAGCCTTGGTCAAAGAAATCATTGAAGCACACGGCGGTTACGTCGGCGTCGAAAGTATCGTCGGACAGGGAAGCACCTTTTACTTCACGCTCCCGGTTGCATAGGACAGAAGCACAGAGAACGCAGAGTATGTTTCGTGTCGCGTAAACCGTGTGCAAGAACGACGAGGCCAATGGTTCACGTAACACGCATCACGTCAGTTCTCCCTTGAGTTTCGTCCTTCTACAGCGCTATAGCATGATCACAAAGGAGGACCTGCGTATGTCAGAACTGTTTCATGTCGGATTGACGGTCAAGAATTTGGAGCGTTCGGTCGCGTTCTACCGCGATGTCGTGGGCATGCAGGAAACGGAATGGAAGATGAGCAATGCCAAGAGCAAGGAATTCGACACGCTTACCAACAACCCAGGAGCAGTGTTGCACGTCGCGCATCTCACGCTTGGGCACTTCATGCTCCAACTCATTGAGTACGGCGCGAAAGGCGGCGTGACGCTGGATTTGCATCACAACAATGTCGGCAGTCCGCACCTCTGCATCTACGTTCCCGATGTCGAAGCCAAACTCAAGGAAGTGCAACAACGAGGAGACGTGGTGATTACGTCCGGCCTCGTCCAGATCGCGCCGACCATGCGCAGCTTTTATACGGAAGACCCAGATGGCGTGCCGGTGGAGTTTTTGCAGAAAACCGCATAGCCATCACACCGTTCCTCGGGCGGCCACACGGAGCCGCCCCTACGCTTTCTCACCAACGAATCGCCGATAGTCTTCCGGCGTATCAATGTCCGCGAGAATGCCGGGGTCATCAAGCGGAATCTCACGCACGCGGGCGGGGTCTTTGCGCACCACGACTTTCGCGCCTTGGTCGAGTGGCGCGGCGAGTATCTCGCCGTACACGTGGCTGGTGAATAACACTGGGTGCCCACGCTTCCCCTGGTACGACGCAATCACAATCGGGATCGGCGCGGCGCGAAACGAATCCATCACCGCTTTGATCGTCGCGCTCGACACCATTGGATGATCGACCAGATTCACCACCGCGGCTTCGCTCTCTGGCGACAAGGCCCCGATACCTACCATCAATGATGAGAGCTGACCTTGGGCATAGCGCGAGTTCACCACAGTGCGCAGGGCGGGATGCACCGGCAAGACGCGGGCAATCTCTTCGGCGCGCGCGCCCAACACGACGATCAGTTCATCCACACCAGCGGTGAGAAAGGCGGTGCATATCCGTTCGATGAACGTCTGGCCTTGGTAGTGCAAGAGCGCCTTGGGTGAACCCATGCGACGGGATTCACCGGCGGCGAGGAGAATGGCGGAAAACATGGGGAAAAGGGGTTCGGGGTTCAGAGGCCAAGGTTCGGTTAATTCCCAGTGAATTTGAATGGACCGCTGGGACGGGCTTTCGCGGAGAGTGAGAGGGTTTCTAGGGATCCGCCCCGGCGGACGCGGATGAGTTCCGCCGCGATCGCGACCGCTATCTCCGCTGGCGTTTCCGCCGCGATGTCGAGACCTAACGGGGTGTGAATGCGGCTCAGCTCTTCGGACTGATACCCTTGCTCTTGTAACCGCTCTAGTGTGGTTTTCGCGCGGCGCTTGCTGCCTATCATGCCCACATACGCGGGATTGCGTCTGAGCACCGCTTTCACCGAAGTCTCATCCCACACATGCCCGCGTGTCACCACCACTACATACGAGTGCTCGTTAATGTCCAGACTGTTCAGCGTTTCCTCGAAGCCGCCGACGCGAATATCCGTGGCATGGGGAAAGCGCTCGCGATTCGCGAATGCCCAGCGATCATCAATCACCACGGTACGAAAGCCGAGCAGATGGCCAAGCTCACACAGGGGCTGGGCGATATGGCCAGCCCCGACAATAATCAGGGTCTGCAATCCGGGTTGCACATCCACGAATACCCGTGGCCAGTCCTGCCCCCGTGCCACGGAGTCCTCGACAATCTCTCCTTGCGGCGAAATGGAAAACAGTTGCGGCGTCCCGGCGGAAATAGAAGTCGCGAAGGTGCGAACCGTAGCCGGATTGAGGGATAAAGCGGGAGTAAGCACCGTGCCATTCTGGTCAAGAGAGAGACAGCTCTTCGCTCCAGCGGGTAACGTTTCAATCGGATTGATCGCGGTCACCAAGGCCGTGGGACGGCGTGCCCGAGTGGCCTCGGCGAGCGCGTGCACTAACTCGCGGTGCTCCTCCGGTTTCCACAGATCAAGCGCCACATCCATCAACCCGCCACACACCTGAATCACGTCTTGGTCGAATTCGCCGGTGAGATCCACCTGCACGATACGCGGTGGAACATTTTCATCGAAGAGCGGATAGGCGCGCCGGAGCACTTCCCCTTCACCACAACCACCACCAATCGTCCCAAACGGCTGCCCCTCACGCGGGACCACCATCTTCGCCCCGACTTCACGAGGAACCGATCCGCGTGTGCGAATGATAGTAGCTAAAACAAAGGGCTTTCCTTCAGTCAGTAATGATTCCGCGCGATCCCAAAGATTGTCCATAGTGGCTCGATCCTAGTGAACGAGCGCGACGAAATCAATGGAACCCTTTACTCTTCGACCACACAACGCTACTGAGAAAAAGAAAACCATGTCGCAACCACCTGCTCCCCCTCCTCTCGGTTCGCCCGTCACCGACATCTTTGTCGGACGAAAACATGAATTGGGTCAGCTCCAGACCGTGCTCACCCAGGTCCTCGCGAGCCGTGGCCAACTGCTTTTGCTGGCGGGAGAGCCTGGGGTGGGCAAGACTCGCCTCGCCGAACAATTTGCCACAGTGGCTCGTCAACAGCACCTAACCGCCTTGTGGGGACGATGCTGGGAAGGGGACGGCGCCCCGGCCTTCTGGCCGTGGGTGCAAATCGTTCGCTCCTATGTGCGACTCTGTCCACCGGACGTGCTCGCCGCCGATATGGGAAGTGGTGCTGGGGACATCGCTCACGTCGTCGCGGAGGTGCGTGAGCGGCTTCCCCATCTCATCCCCACGCCAGCGAGAGAGTCGGAATCCGCCCGGTTTCGTTTCTTTGACAGCTTCACGACCTGGCTCAAAAAAGCCGCGACTCGGCAACCGCTGCTCCTCATTCTGGACGACTTACACTGGGCGGACGTGTCATCGTTGCGGCTGCTCCAATTTTTCGCCCGCGAACTCCACGACGCGCGGGTGCTCGTGCTTGGCACTTACCGCGAGACTGATATCGACCATGCCCATCCTCTCTCTGACGCGCTGGGAGTGCTGGCGCGAGAGAGTCAGCACGTCAATCTCCCTGGCCTGACACGAGAGGAAGTCGCGCAGTTCATTGCCGCGGTACTCGGCACGTCACCTCCCACGGAGCTCGTGACCTCGGTCCACGAGAGAACAGAAGGAAATCCCTTCTTCGTCAGTGAACTCGTCCACGTGCTCACAAGCGAAGGCCGTTTGCACGGCTCAGTGGCCACCATGTTCCAAGACATTGGCCTCCCCCAGAGTGTGCGAGCCACAATCCGCCGTCGCCTCACGCGCGTGTCTCACGATTGTCGCCGCCTCCTTGCGCGTGCGGCGGTGATCGGGCGGGAGTTTACGGTCGATGTGCTCCAAGAGGTAAGCGCACTGAGCGAACCGAGTCATCCGCTTCTCCCCTTCCCTCTCTTGGACGAAGCCCTCGCCACGCGGCTGATTGAGCATACGGGCGATAACGTCACTCGCTACCGGTTTTTGCATGCCCTGGTGCGCGAGACACTCTACGGTGACATCGCCAGCACCGAGCGCGCGCACCTCCATCGCCTGGTTGGGGAGGCAGTCGAGCGACGCTATCACACGTACCTGCGTCCCTATCTTGCCGAATTGGCGGATCATTTTCTGAAAGCCGCGCAAGAAGGCACGATAGAGAAAGCCGTGCGCTATCTCACCCAGGCCGGAGAACGGGCGGACGCGTTGCTTGCGTATGAGGAAGCCGCCGTCCACTATGAACGGGCGCTGACGGTGTTGCCTCTCCAAGAAACGACGGAGGAGCAGCGCTGTGATCTTCTCCTGGCGTTAGGCGATACGTGCGCAAAAGCAGGAGACACGCTCCGCGCTCGAGAAGCCTTTCAACAGGCCGCCGCCATTGCCCGCAAGCGCAAAGCCGCCGAGCGACTCGCGCAAGCCGCGCTTGGGTATGGAGGGCGAGGAGGATGGGGAGAAGGCGGCATCATGGACGACGCACTCGTTCGCGTGCTTGAAGAAGCACTCGCCGAGCTGCCACACCACGAAAGTCCGTTGCGCGCACGCCTCCTCGCCCGCTTATCGACGTCTCTCTATTGGTCGCTCGCTCCACACGCCGCCGAACGCCGAGAAGCGCTGAACAATCACGCGCTGACCAGTGCCCGTCGGCTTCAGGATCCCGCAACCCTGGCGTACATTCTGATGACCCGACATGTTGCGGTCTGGTCCGCGGACAATGTGGAGGAACGCCTGGCGATCGCCACGGAAATGATCGAACTCGCGGGCAAAGTGGGGAATCGAGAACTCGCCTTATGGGGACACGTGTGGCGGTACGCTGATCTTTTGGAATTAGGGGATGCGAGCGCGGTGGCACGAGAGGGCCTCGCACTGGAGCGGATGGCGGCGGAGCTGCGCCAGCCACTCTGCCAGTGGTATACCACGGTCCTGCGCGCCGGACGCTTGTTGATGGCCGGACACTTCACTGAAGGGGAAAGGCTTGCCATTCACGCCCTGAGTATTGGCCAAGAAGTCGCGCGCGGTGATGCCTTCCAGATGTTCGGCGGACAGATGTACATGCTCCGCCGGGAACAAGGACGGCTGCACGAACTGGTCGGAGTGATTGAGCAAAACGTCGCGCTGTATCCGGCCCTGGGAGTCTACCAGGCTGTGCTGGCGAACTGTTACGGCGAGTTAGCGCGATTCGAGGACGCCCGTGGCCTGCTCGTGGCCCTGGCCGCGGACAACTTCTCCGCCCTGAAAAAAGACGCGCATTGGCATCTGTGCTGTTCCGCGCTCGCGGCCACCTGCGCCATTCTGAACGAGACCACGATTGCCGCGCAACTCTACCAGCAGTTCTTACCCTATGCCGAGCATCATGTAGTCGCGCATCCAGGCATCATTTCTCTTGGGTCGGGGCAGCACTTCCTCGGTCTGTTGGCAAGCACGATGCAACGGCACGATCTCGCGGTCCACCACTTCGCCGACGCGCTCGCAAGCAACACCCGCATGGGCCTGCGTCCTGTCGTGGCACGCACCCAGTACGAGTATGCGCGGCTGTTGCTCTCACGACGCCGGCCTGGCGATGTGGCCCGCGCGCGGGACCTGCTGGCACGCGCGCGGGCCACGGCCACCGCATTAGAGATGACGAGCATTGCCGCGCGCGTAGAAGAGCTCCACGCACGGCTCCCAGCGAGTCGCCCAGCGCAACCGCTCGCGATTCCCTCCCTCGCGGAGCAGCAACCTGGGCGCAGCCGTTTTCACCACGACGGCGATTATTGGACACTTGAGTACGACGACACGACGGTGCGATTGAAAGATGCGAAGGGGCTCCACTATCTTGCCTACCTTGTACTCGCTCCAGACCGCGAGGTGCATGTCGTTGATCTCCTGGCCATCACCGATCCACGTCCGGCCCCGTCGGTCACCGACTCCTCTCGGCAACTGATAGGGGAGCAACCGGCGATAGCGCATACGCATCTCCGCGAGGGCATGAATGACCGCCCCCGCCCTGACTCTCACGCGCGCGCCGCCTACAAACAACGCCTGGGAGATTTACAGGACGAGCGGGAAGAAGCGGAACGCTTCAACGATTCTGGCAGGGCGGCGCATGTCCAAGCTGAGATCGTCTTCATTCAAAGAGAATTAGCGGCGGCGTATGGCTTGAGTGCCCACGCTCGGAGTAGCACCAATGCCGTCGAGAAGGTGCGCAAAGCGGTGACCAATCGGATTCGCGCTTCCCTCACCCAAATCCAAAAAGCCCATCCCGCGCTTTGGCGGCATTTGTTCACAACAGTCAAAACTGGCACGTTCTGCTCCTATCATCCCGCACCGCCCGTCGAGTGGCAAAGCTGAACTTCTTCCCACTCCCATTTCTTCGCCTCCGATGACATTTGCTACGCCTCGGCGTAGCACCGCTACGGCAAAAGTAGCGCCTTATTATCAGAGCCACACAAGGCTCTCAGGAGCCGATGCAGGAGGTCTCTCGTACAGAAACGTAGCGCTTTATAAGCATCGTTGATGAATACCCGTATTCTTTGGAGGTTATATGCACCATCCGCGTCTGCTCTGTGGGATGCTCACATTGGGAGTGATCGGCCTCTGGCAAGGGCCGACGCTCGCCGCACCGTTAGGAACCGCATTTACGCATAGAGGCGAATATAAACCGAGCGGAACCGCCGTATCAGGGGTCTATGACTTTCAGCTCGTGCTGTTCAATGTCGCCACGGCGGGGACGCCAGTTAGCACGGTGCTGACGAAAGAGAACGTCTCCGTGATCCAAGGGAACTTTACCGTGGAGTTGGACTACGGCGCCACACCGTTCGCCACCGCCACGCAGTATTGGGTGGAGACGCGAGTACGGGCGGGAACCTCGACGGGTGCCTTCACCACCCTGGCTCCGCGCCTGAAGATGAATGCGGTGCCGTATGCTCTCAACGTGCGCACCTTGCCGCCAAACATTGTCACCGGCAGTCATATCGCGGCCAATGCGGTGGGGCCGGTTGCGATCTTGGACAACAGTATCGGCGCAGCCGACATCGGTACCAATGCGGTCGGCTTGACCGAGATCAATACCACGCAGGTGCAAGCACGGGTGAGCGGGATTTGCGCACCGGGGTCGAGCATGCAGGCGATAGCCCAGAATGGGACAGTGACGTGTGAACCCGATGGAGCGAATGCCTGGCGCGTCAGTGGCAACGCCGGGACGAATCCGACCACACACTTTCTTGGCACCACGGACAATCAGCCACTGAACATCCGGGTCAACAACCAGCGCGTAGCCCGCTTCGAGCCCAATCTGATTAGTCCCAATGTGATTGAGGGACACAGTGCGAACTTCGTGACGCCGGGCGTGCGCGGCGCGACGATCAGCGGCGGAGGGGTGGCCAGCAACACGGACCCAGATTTCTCCATCGAAGGACCGAACCGGGTCACCGATGCGTATGGGGCCGTGAGCGGTGGATACAACAACCAAGCGGGCGATAATGCGGGGACGACCTTAGCGCGTTCTTTTGCCACCGTGCTGGTATAGTCGCTGGCGATGTTTTCCCTCCCGCCTCCCACTGTGCTGCTT
>JABFSC010000534.1 GCA_013140885.1 Deltaproteobacteria bacterium
AATCCATCAAGCGGATAGTGCGAGATCGGCACCCGATGAATGCGTGCTAAGCGCGCACCCAATTGCTTCGTCATCACCTGTCGAGCCTGGTCGTATTCCTTGTTACGAAACAAGCGGCGGGGGATCGTCTCGCCGTCGATCCGTTCCATGATGAAAAATGGCACGCCGAGGCTCTCGTCGCCGAGAAAATAGGGCTTCGGCACGAGCACCCCTTCTGAGTAGGCGGCGTGGATCGTCTGAAATTCCAGCGCGCGGCTCATCACCGCTTGTGGGCCTTCGGGAGGATCGCAGCGCAGAATCAGCGGCAACGTCACGGTCTGACCATCAGTCTGCTCGGCGTGGGCATCGAAGGACCATGTTTGCCGTGACGCCCCACCAGTCAGTAACCGGACATGTGCGACGGAAACTTTTCGGACAGGGGGTTGAAATGAGCGCTGCAAGAAATCGGCGAGCAGGGGAGCAAGCGTGTCTGGGGTCAAACTCATCGGGTAGAAGTAAAACGTAATGCGTAAAACGTAAAGGGGACGGGGAGGAGGGATTTGGGATTTGGGCTCTGGGATTTGGAATTGAGACAACAAGCATGAGGACCAGGTGCCTGACTAACTCCTAAATCCCAAATCCTAAATCCCTCTTCTCACGCCCACGGCGCCCCGTTCACCGGGTCCTTGAGCAGGCGGCGGGCAACCGTCATGCGATGGACTTCATCCGGGCCATCATAGATACGGGCATACCGCGCTTCGCGATACATGAACTCCAGCGGCGTGTCCGACGTGAGCCCGAGTCCACCGTGCACCTGAATCGCGCGGTCGATCACATTATGGAGCATGCGCGCGCCCCAGAACTTAATCAGCGCGATCTCAATGCGCGCTTCGTCCCCTTCGTCCATCGCCCGTGCCGCATCCAATGTCATCAGACGCGCGGCCTGAATCTCCGCCGCTGACTCGGCGATGTAGCGCTGAATCTCCCCCTTCTCCGAGAGCAGCGACCCATGCGCGAACCGATTCTTCGCGCGTGCGCACATCAACTCAAACGCCCGCTGCGCCTGCCCTAGCCAACGCATGCAATGAAAAATACGCCCCGGCCCCAGTCGCTTCTGCGCGATCACGAACCCCTCGCCACGTTTGCCCAGTAAGTTGCCACGCGGCACCCGCATGTCCGTGAATCGCAGCTCGCAGTGATTGCCACCCGTATGCCCCATGGTCGGAATCACGCGGACCACTTCATAGCCGGGGGTATCCGTCGGCACGATGATCGACGAGAACTTCGCATGTCGGGGCGCGTCGGGTTCGGTGTGACAAAAAACCGTGGTGAACGCGGCGATATTGGCCCCGGTGGTGAACCATTTGTGACCATTGATGACCCACTGATCGCCATCCAGCACAGCAGTGGTTTGCATCAGAGTCGGGTCCGACCCGGCGACTTCGGGTTCGGTCAGTCCAACCGAGGGCAGAATCTCACCCGCCACCAGCGGCTTCAGCCAGCGCTCTTTTTGCTCCGGCGTACCGTAGCGATGCAACATGATCGAGTCTTGCATCGTCAACGAGCCAATCGCGTTCTGCCCCCAGTACGAGCGCCCAATAACTTCATTGAAATAGACAAACGCCATGAACGGCACGCCACCGCCCCCAATCTCCTTCGGGTGCCCCAGCGCCCACAAGCCTTGCCGCTTAGCCGACTGCTTGAGAGTCTCCAGGACATGGTCCGCCTCTGTGTCCTCGCGCATGAGGAGCGGCTCGGCGGGAATGACTTCCTCGTTAATGAACGTCTTCACGCGCTCGCGCAGCGCACGCACTTCGTCTGTTAATCCGTAACTGGCCATGAAAAATTCCTTCGTTCCGTCAATGTGGGAGAGGTGCGCTTGTTATGTTTTTGTATTCGGTAAAGCTCCCAACCAATTTCCGAAATGAGGTGGGCTTGTATTTGTTAAAGCTCTCCTCGTCTACATACACAAAATCATACTGTACGTCCGCTTGTGCTTGATTGATGTCTTCGCACCATTGCCGTAGTCGCGCCATCTTCAGCGGTACGTCCAGGTCTTCCTGTCCCTTGGTTTCGGCAACGTAAATTTCTTTGTGCGACACTTTGACCAGAAAAAACCTTAGTGGGTGCGTTTCATACCTACACTGAAAAGGCAACGCCAACTCCTACCGTGGTTTCACCACCGCAGTGGAGAAGAGTTCCGCCATGGTCCAGCGATGATCGGTGATACCCGCTGCCATCATGGGCGTGCGTTCGCGGTATTTTTGCTTTTTCCATTTGGTCTTCTGCCGTAAGCCCAGATGCGGTTTGACGAAGTGATAATACGCAAAGGAGCGGGAGAGTTGTTGCACTAATCTCTCGCGGGTCTTGGAAAAAGCAATGGTCTGGCGCACCAGACGGCGGTTCTGATGGCGGATCGTCAACTTATTACGCTCGACAAAACTCAGGTTGATCGCCGTGCTCACGGGGGACCGGGCCAGCTTGGCGGCCACGGCTGTCCACGTGCCGAAGACGCTACGGGTCGTGATCTGCACGCCCCGTCCCTGGTTCCGCCGCTTGACCACTTGCGCGTACAGCAGATGAGGAGGCGCTTTGAGAACTGGCTTCCGTAGGCAGCCCGGCAGCCCGGTTCTCCGGACCTCGTCCGGGATGCCATGACTGGCGAGCAAGGCGTCGTCATAATGCTTGCGTTCAGCGGAAGTGAACACCGGGATGTCGCCATCGGAGCGCCGCTTGATCCCTGCGACCAGCGCGTTGGCATTGGTCTGATTGTGACGGCCCACGCCAAAGTGGATCACAACTTTGGGGCGCGGGTCGCACCCAATCCACCCCCATTGGTCGCCATAGCGGGCGGCCAGCTTTTCCACCGCCGAGAGATGCGCTTCCTTTTTTTGACAAACGCCCAGAGCTCCTCGACTTGACATTCTTCCAGATGCTCATGCTCAATCAGCTGCCCCGAGACCTGGCGACTGGGCCCTGCCGCCCGCTCAAGAATCCGTACTACGGGGTTCTTATCAAGGGCAAAGATGCGGGCACACGCACGGATACCGGTGCCTTCGGCCACGGCCGTCAGCACCCGGAGAATCGTTTGCTCCTTGGTATGAAACCCGGAGAAGACACTCGGAGCGCGCGCACTGAACTCGCGGTGACAGGTCACACACTGGTAGCGGGGCGTACGATTCGGTCCCTAGTAGCGAATCAGCTTCAAGGGCTCTTGGCTCGGTCGGCATCCGGTGGGACAGAAAGGAAGCGGAGGTGCTTGCATAGCCTTATCTCCCTTGAGCAACAACCTTCACATCAGCGCCTCATCTTCTCAAATGCACTTCAATGAGGCAATTTGCTCATGTATGAAACGCACCCACTAAGAAAAA
>JABFSC010000547.1 GCA_013140885.1 Deltaproteobacteria bacterium
CTCACTCCCCAAACGTGAGGCGACCAGGAACGTGGCGACGATCAGACCTCCCACGCCGAGTGCAATCGGTATACGGCGTTGCAGCGCCCAGTGCAGGAGCGGCTCATAGCCGCGCTTGGTGTATTCGAGCAGAAAGTTTTCTTTTTCGCTGATTTTGCCGCCGAGGCCTAACACGCACAGCGCGGGAATCGCCGTGAACGAGAGGATGAGCGCCCCCGCGAGCGCCAACAACACGACCTCCGCCATCGGGCGAAACATCTTTCCTTCGATTCCTGTGAGCGTAAGAATAGGGAGATACACAATCATGATGATGGCGACGCCAAAGGCCGTCGGGCGGGCAACTTCTTTTGCCGCACTGAAGGACAGATCCGCCCGTTCCGCGAGCGAGAGTTTGCGACCAAGGTGATGCTGTGCTTCCCCAAGTCTGCGGATGATGTTTTCCACCATCACCACGGCGCCATCGATGATGATGCCGAAATCGACAGCGCCCAGGCTCATGAGGTTCCCGCTGATTTTATTCTGTACCATGCCAGTGATGGCAAAGAGCATCGACAGCGGAATCGCCAGCGCCACGATAAAGGCTGCCCGGAAATTCCCCAGGAGCAAGAAGAGAATGACAATCACCAGAATGGCCCCTTCGATGAGGTTTCTCTCTACGGTGCGCAGCGTGGCATCGACCAGGTAGGTCCGGTCATAGAGCGTGCGGGCCTGCACATTGGGTGGCAGGGTCTTGTTAATCGTCTGCATCTTAGCGTCCACCGCACGTGATACCGTGCGGCTGTTTTCATCGACGAGCATGATCGCCGTGCCGACCACCGCTTCCTTGCCGTTCGCAGTGGCGGCTCCGGTACGCAGTTCTTGTCCGAGTCCCACCGTGGCGACATCTTTGACGTAGGTGGGCACGCCATCATGTGAGCCAATGATGATGTTTTGGATATCTTCCAGGGTGCGCACGAGGCCGGTTGCGCGGATGAGGTATTGTTCACCCTTATGTTCAATGTAGCCGGCGCCGACGTTGACATTATTTTCGGCGATGCGCTCAAAGAATTCTCGGAAGGAAACGCCGTAGGCCATGAGTTTAGCTGGGGTCGGCGTCACATGGAACTGTTTTTCATATCCGCCGATGCTGTTGACTTCGGTGACCCCAGGTACGGTGCGCAGTTGCGGACGGATAATCCAATCCTGGATTTCTCGTAACTCCATGGGTGTGTATGCGATCCCATCGAATTTGGGTCCCGTGGCTTCGACCGACCACAGGTAAATTTCCCCAAGGCCCGTGGAGATAGGCCCCATGACCGGCTCGGCGAGACCGTCAGGGAGACTGCCGCGGACGCCAGCAAGACGCTCATTCACTAGTTGGCGGGCGCGATAGATCTCCGTGCCTTCCTGAAACACCACGGTTACTTGTGAGAGACCATAGCGAGAGAGTGAGCGCACTTGCTCTACGCTCGGGAGTCCGAGCATCGCGGATTCAATCGGAAAGGTGATGCGTTGTTCAATTTCCAGGGGCGACAACCCAGTCACGTTGGTGTTCACCTGCACCTGGACGTTGGTGATGTCCGGGACGGCGTCAATGGGCAGGCGTGAAAAGTTCCACATACCGAGGACGGCGATGCCGATGGTGAGGAGTATCACCAAGAACCGCTGACGGATGGCGAAGTGAAGAATTTTGTCGATCATAGTTCTCT
Source organism: Deltaproteobacteria bacterium (assembly GCA_013140885.1). Lineage (GTDB taxonomy): Bacteria > Desulfobacterota > Binatia > Bin18 > Bin18 > JABFSC01. Next base: position 1,689 of record JABFSC010000547.1, read on the forward strand.
CTTTGGTACAGGGGTTTCCCCTCCCTCTCAGGCGCCACGGGAGGTGCTTAGTGGTCGTGCCCGCCTTCGCCTTTGCCGAGTTCGGCCTTGAGGACGAACGCCCCGTTCATGACGTAACGGTCCCCAGGCTCAAGTCCGGCAAGAATTTGTGAATGGGTACTGTTGATGCGACCCACCGTCACCGGTCGCGGCTCAAAGGCGTGGTCCTCGGGGACAAAGATTATGGGGGTGTTGTTCACTGTTTGAATGGCATCGTTGGGCACTAACGTGCGCACGGATTCCTGAGCGAGGACGATCCGAGCGGTGACAAATACGCCGGGTTTCCAGCGTTTGTCCGGATTGAGCACGAGCACCCGCGCCGTGGCCGTGCGGGTCGCTTCATCAACCAAGGGACTGATGTAGGCAATTTTTCCCGTTGTTTCAGGAGAAAACCCCTCGGCGCTGAGATGCACCGTCTGACCGACGTTGATACGCGGGGTGTCCTGGGCATAGACGGTGACATTGGCCCAAATGGTGGAGAGGTTCGCCATCACGAACACATCACTGTTGTTCTCGACTACCTCACCCAAAGTGATATGCTTTTCAATGATGGTTCCGGCGGCAGGGGCACGGAGTTCATACACCGCAAACGACGCGCTGTTGTCTTGCGCTCGGCTGAGCGCGGCAATCTCCGCCGCCGTGAGTCCCAGCGCATGGAGTTTATGCGTGACGGTCTGTAGCTCGATTTCCGCATTGGCGAATTCCCGTTTGGTGGCGAGGTATTCGAGGCCGGGGAGAATGCGCTTCGCTTTGAGTTCCTCAGCACTGGCGAGTGTGGCCTGCGCGAGTGCCAAGCGCTGCTTGGCGGCCAGATAAGCGGCTTTGGTCTCCGCCAACTCCCGGCTTTCAATGACCGCCAGCACTTCCCCGGGTTTCACTTCATCTCCCAAGGTTTTGTTGACACGCTGCACGATACCGGCGACGCGGGGGACGATGTGCAGCACCGTATCCGCGTTGAGCGTCAATGCTCCGGGCAGATTGAGTGTTTGCTCGAGTTCACCGCCCGTGGCTTCCGCGAGGGTAATCCCTGCTTCTCGCTGCGCCTCGGCGGACAGTGTCAGTTTTTCCTCTTCATGTGCGGCACGTTCGCCTTGGTGTTCCTGGCCACGTTCCTCCTGTTTTTCCTGATTTGCCTGGACATCCTTCAGGGGTGCGGATGGAGCTTCCAGCCAGAGGCGCGCACTTACTCCTCCAAGGAAAAAGGCAACGAACAGCGCCACCGCGGTCTTACTTTTTGCTAATAGTTTGGTGTTCATGGGTATCGTTCCTGTATCAATTGATTGGGTGGGTATCCGCGAGGATCTGAGCGATTGGCTGGCCAGTGACGCGTTCGAGATCGGCTAAAGCGGTTGAAGAGGTTTCCAGCGCCTGAAGATACCCCGCACGAGCTTCTAGGAGTTTTCGCTCAGCCTCCAGCACTTGCAGAAACGACGCGCGGCCATAGCGGTAGGCTTCCCGGGAGAGTTCAAGACTCCCCTCTCGCAACGGGAGCAGCTGCTGTTGGTAAAAGCGTGTATTCTCCCAAGCGTTGCGGGCGCGTGCATACGTCACGTGGGTGTCTTGTGTGAGTTCCAGCACCAGCACCTCAAGGTTTTTGCTGGCCTGTTGTGAAAGGTAGGAG
>JABFSC010000057.1 GCA_013140885.1 Deltaproteobacteria bacterium
GCGCTGTTGTTGCCCGGTGTCGGGTCCGTTACGCCACTCGATACCGTCGCCGTATTGACCAACGACCCCGTGGCCGACGCACTAATCGTGCAAGTCGCGGTGAACGTCGCACTCCCGCCACTGGGGAGATTCACCGCGCTTGTGTTGATATTCCCACTCCCACTCGCCGGACACGTCCCACTTCCCGCCCCCGCACACGTCCAGCTACAGCCCGTCACCTCCGCCGGGAACGTATCGGCCACCGTCGCTCCCGTCACATTACTAGGGCCCACGTTAGACGCGGCGATCGTGTAGGTCACCGTCGTCCCTGGCACCTCGTTCGTTGCGCCATCGGTCTTAGTGATCGCCAAGTCCGCTTGCGCCGTACAGGTATAGACCCGCACATCATCAATGAACCAGCCGTAGTCATCAGCGCTGCTGTCAGTCCCTATGCGGAACCGGAACCGCGCATTCTGTCCCGCCAGACTCGTGAGATTGAGTTGGGAGGCCGTATAGCCAAAACTCTCGCGGACGAAAGCGTTTCTGTTGGCAAGCGGATTGCCGAAACCACTCTGAACAGCGCCACCATACACCGCGCCTGCGGTAATCAGTGAGCCAGCATCAGTCCAAGTCCCGCCACTGTTCGTGCTGTATTCAATGACTCCGCCATCGTAATTGACCCCCGGTTCCTCTTCGAATCCATACGAATGGTTAAACTGCATCCGCGCGCCGCCCACCGGAATGGCGACGTTGACGGACATGGCGACCGTCGAATCCGCAATGGTGGGGCGATTATACCCCCAGAAGGCATGCTGCCCACTCGTCGCGGAGATCGCGCAGAAGATATCGGGCGTTCCGCTACATCCCCCGAACGCAGTGTGGAGCGCATCATCCAGCCAATGATTACTGCCGGTCAGCGTCGCGGTGGTCCAATTCGTTGACGTTGGCGCGAGGTTATCAAAAAATAAGTCTGTCCGTACTTGTCCCACTGGACAGAGCGCTGGGGTAGCGGGTCGCGCGCACACCGTATTAGCCATCTCCACCGCATCAAGCGCTTTCTTCACTTCCACGCAGTCCCCGGCGGTAATCCCCGCCGTCCCAATCAGATCGCTACAGGCTTGCTGTACCGCGTTGTAATTATCGAGAAACCCGGACCCCGACAACAGATACGTGGTCAACGTCCGATATTGAATTTTGCCCGCCTTGGTCAGGCCAATGCCAGTCACGGTTTGATTGTTATAGGTCCCGCCATCGACCATTAACGCATAGGCGTGATTGGGAACCCCACTATTAGTATGGACTCCGCCAGCATCAGTGCCCGGCGTGGCGCAAACGAACTGAGCATCACCCACTTTGCCGGGATCGCTGAAAAGCGTGGGGGTCATCATGTTCCGGATCGCCCCGATCCCGGGCAGATCCTCCCCTATTTGCCAGCGGACCCCAGCCGTGTCGGTCCCTCCCGTGTTCGTCAGATCGACGGTTTCGCCAAAGATGTCGGAAAACGATTCGTTCAAGGCGCCCGATTGCATGTAGTAAAAGAGATTCGCGGAATGTTCGGTCACCGCGTGGGTCAGTTCGTGCGCATCGACATCATCGGCTCGGGAAAACCCCGCGCCATAGACCATTTGCGTCCCGTTCCAAAAGGCATTCGGGTACGGACACGGGTCGGGCGCTCCCGGACAAAAATCCACGGTAGAAATCAACGGCGCCCCCGCGCCATTGTAGCTGTCGCGTCCATGCTGCGTGAAAAAATAGTCGTAGGTGTGACCGGAGAAGTCGTAGGCGGCATTCACATCGAGATCCACGGTGGCGGCGCCGCCTTCGCTCCGCACTAAAGTGCCTGGCAGGGTCGAGCTGCTATTTGTGTCGTATATCGAGCGCGTTTTCGCATCAGTTAGTTGACTGAAATGCAACAGCACTCCGCCTTGCCGCGCATCGACCCAGATGAATTCACGCACGTCAATTTTGGTGGCTTCGATGAACCAGGCCAGCCGCGTGGGCGCTTGCCACTCTGCTAATAATCCACGATTGAAGACCTCAAGCCGAGGCGTGCTGAGGGTGGCATCCGTCACGTTCAAGTGCTTGGCGAGCACCCCTTGTGCCGCGACCAGCGCCTGTTGGGGCGTGACAGTCGGGGTAGTGTCCACCGCGTCCAAGTCCGGCAGTGTCTTGGCGTTGATGGCCGTCACCTGGGCGCCGCGCAAATGCACGGTCAATTCCCCCCCAGTGACCGGTACGCCACGATGCAGTTGTTGGAACCGCACATGGTCCATCCCTACTTCATCCAACTCCCGCAGACGTTGCACTCGTATCTGTTGAGCCGCGTCGGTGATGCCAAACGCTGGGCCGTAGCTCCGCAAAAACTGGCGGGCGCGCACCTCCGGGTTCGCGGCGGGTGAAGCCGCGGTCGGAATCGGTTTGCCTGGACTTGCCGCCAGAAAGGTGGCGAGATCGGTCTGAGGCGACGCCGTCATCTTGACTGGTGCTCCCGCGGCGGCTTCCATCCGTTGCCGTGCGTTCTGCACTGCGGCCTTCGTCGCGGGACCGGCTTGCGACAGGGCGGGGAACAGCGCGTCTCCTCCCCCTCCACACCATGCCACCATAAGCGCGAAAATCGAGATCTTCCTGCTTGGCATACACTTCTCCCTTCTCTTCCACACATCTGGTTATTTTATACTGATGAGTGACACTGCAACATCAACGCGGCTAATGGTGGCAACGTCAACACCAGCGAGTACAACTGTCCTTGCGTTGGCTCGGCTTGGGCCTCCACACCACCGTCATTGCCCAAGTTACTGCCGCCATACACCCCGGCATCAGTGTTCATCAGTTCCGCCCAGTACCCAGCGGTGGGGGCACCAACACGATACTCGTGACGCGGCACCGCCGTGAAATTGCAGACCATCACGATTCGGTCATCCTCATTTTTCGCGCGCCGTTCGAACGAGACCACACTCTGGTCGGCATCGTGACAGTCGATCCACTGAAACCCACCAGGATCGTCATCCCGTTCACGCAAGGACGGCTGTTCCCGGTAAAGCCGGTTGAGGTCCCGCACCAGCCGCTGAAGTCCGCGATGATAAGGACCCGCCTCCAACAAATGCCAATCGAGACTGCGTTCGTGGTCCCACTCCGAGGTCTGGCCAAACTCTCCGCCCATGAAGAGGAGCTTCTTCCCAGGGTGCCCATACATGAAGGCGAAGAACAGCCGCAGGTTCGCGAACTTCCGCCAATCATCTCCGGGCATTTTGCGGTGCAGCGAGCCTTTACCGTAGACCACTTCATCATGGGACAGCGGTAAGACGAAATGCTCGGTCCAGGCGTACAGCATGCCAAAGGTCAAGTTGGTGTGGTGAAATTTACGATGGACTGGGTCTTTGTGCATGTACTCCAAGAGATCGTGCATCCAGCCCATGTTCCACTTGAGGCCAAAGCCCAACCCACCCACGTAGGTCGGGCGCGACACCATCGACCACGAGGTCGATTCCTCCGCGATCGTCAGCACATCGGGATGATATTGGTACACCACTTCGTTGAGGCGTTTGATGAAAGCGACGGCTTCGAGGTTTTCGTTCCCGCCGTAGCGGTTGGGAATCCAGTCGCCCGGCTCACGGGCGTAGTCGAGATAGAGCATCGACGCGACCGCATCAATGCGCAGGCCGTCCAGGTGATAGCGCTCAAGCCAGAACACCGCATTATTGATGAGAAAGTTCGCCACCTCGGTGCGGCCATAATTGAAGATGAGCGTGCCCCATTCCCGATGCGCCCCTTGGCGCGGGTCGGCATGCTCATAGAGATGCGTGCCATCGAAATAGACGAGCCCGTGCGGGTCGCGCGGAAAGTGCGCCGGCACCCAGTCGAGAATCACGCCAAGCCCGTGCTGATGCAGGTAGTCCACGAAGTACATGAAGTCGGTGGGCATTCCATAGCGACGGGTGGGCGCAAAATAGCCAATGACCTGATACCCCCACGAGCCATAAAAGGGGTGCTCCATCACCGGCAGCAACTCGACGTGCGTGTAGCCTAGCTCTTGGAGGTAAGGCACCAACGCATGGGCGAGTTCACGATATGTGAGAAAGCGATTGCCTTCCTCGGGGACCCGTTGCCATGAACCCAGGTGGAGTTCATAGATCGCCAACGGCGCGCTCAAGGTATGGCGTCGCGCCCGTGTGGCCATCCACTCCTGATCGTGCCACGCATACGTCAGGTCGGCGACGACGGACGCGGTCCGCGGAATCTCCGGCTCAAACGCGAAGGCGTAGGGATCGGCCTTGAGCGCCAACAGTTCACCATCTTGCGCGAGGATTTCGTATTTATAATGGGCACCGACAGTGACTCCGGGCAGGAACAATTCCCAGATGCCGTTGCTGGGGTGATGGCGCATGACATGCACGCGGCCATCCCACTGATTGAAATCGCCGACGACGCTGACCCGCCGGGCATTCGGTGCCCACACGACAAAGACAACACCAGCGACACCATCAAGGGATATCTGGTGCGCGCCAAATTTTTCGTGCTGGTGGTAGTGCGTCCCCTCCCCCATCAAGTACAAGTCGAACTCACTCAACGTCGACGGGAATCGGTAGGGATCGTCAATCGTCACGCACTGCCCATTCCGATCTACCACCTCAAGTTGATAGGGAAACACCACGGTCTGACCAGAAAACAACGCCTCGAACACCCCGTCGGGATGTAATCGCGTCATCGGTCGTGGGAGCACCTCGCTGGTGGTGGGTTGGAGCGTGACGGATTCCGCCATCGGCAGGAAAGCCCGCACGACGACAACCGTCTCACTCTCAGTGGTAAGGATATGGGGACCAAGGATGGCGAACGGATCATGCTGCTGACCGTGAATTAGCGCAAAGATAGGATCTTCTCTCATTACCGACTACGGTAACGAATCTTGCGAGCGAAGGCCACGCCGCCCCCGCTCATGCTTATGGCGCGGTTCGCGGCATGGACCGTGCTATAAAGCTCCTCACGGTAAAAACTCAACAACAGCGCGAGGTCCCCCCATGTCAGACGAACTCTGGTACAAGCATGCCCTGATTTATGAATTACACGTGCGTGCCTTCGCCGATAGTAACGCTGACGGCATTGGCGATTTTCGTGGACTGATCGAGAAACTCGATTATCTGCAAGATCTGGGCATCACCTGTCTCTGGCTTCTGCCCTTCTATCAATCGCCCTTGAAAGACGACGGGTATGACATCGCGGACTATTACACGATTTTGCCCGAATACGGGACGATGAAGGATTTTCAAGATTTTATCGCCGCCGCGCATCAGCGGAAAATCCGCGTCATCGCCGATCTCGTGATGAATCACACCTCCGACCAACACCCCTGGTTTCAGGAGGCCCGCCAATCACCCACCTCACCGAAGCGTCACTACTATGTCTGGAGCGATACCGACCAAAAATATCAAGAGGCGCGGATTATTTTCAGTGACACCGAGAAGTCGAACTGGGCCTGGGACCCGATCGCCCACGCGTACTATTGGCATCGCTTCTTCAGCCATCAACCCGATCTCAACTATGACAATCCAGAGGTTCGTCAGGAGATGTTAAAGGTGATGTGCCATTGGCTTGACCTCGGTCTCGATGGATTCCGCTGTGATGCCGCCCCGTATCTTTTTGAGCGTGAGGGGACCTCCTGCGCGGGTCTTCCCGAAACGCACGCCTATTTCAAGGAATTGCGGCGAGAACTCGACCGCCGCGCTCCCGGTGCCATCCTTCTGGCCGAAGCCAATCAATGGCCGGCTGATGTCCTTCCCTACTTCGGCGACGGTGATGAGTTTCAGATGGCGTTCCACTTTCCCTTGATGCCACGCATGTTCATGGCCTTGCGCCGTGAGGATCGCCGCCCGATCACCGATATTCTCGCCCAAACACCGGACCTCCCCCCGACTTGCCAATGGGGAACGTTTTTACGCAACCATGACGAGATGACGCTCGAAATGTGCACGGACGAAGAGCGGGACTACATGTACCACGAGTACGCACGTGATCCGCGGATGCGTCTCAATGCGGGCATTCGGCGACGCTTGGCGCCCTTAATGGAGAACGGGCGACGGCAGATTGAACTCCTCCATAGCTTGTTGTTCACGCTGCCAGGCACGCCGGTGCTCTATTACGGGGATGAAATTGGCATGGGGGATAATATCTATCTGGGCGACCGCAACGGGGTGCGCACGCCAATGCAATGGAGTGGGGATCGCAACGCGGGATTCTCCCAGGCCGACCCTGAACGCTTGTATTTCCCACTCATCCAGAACCCCGTGTATAGCTATCATGCCATCAACGTTGAAGCGCAACAGCGCATGCCCACCTCGCTTCTCCACTGGATCAAACGCCTCATCGCTTGCCATAAACGCCATCCAGTCTTTGGCCGCGGCACCTTGACCGTGCTGCACCCCGCCAATCGCGCGGTGTTGGCGTACTTGCGCGACTCACCAGAAGAGACGGTCCTCGTCGTCAACAATCTCTCCCGGTTTGTCCAACCAGTGGAACTCGATCTCTCCGCCTACGAGGGAGCGGTGCCGATTGAACTCATCGGCACCGCGCGCTTCCCCGCGATCGGCCCTCAGCCTTATTTTCTCAGTTTAGGGCCGCATGGCTTCTACTGGTTGCGTTTCGAGGGGGCGGAGTCCCTGTCTCGAAACGCGCCATCGCCGTGAGTCCATTGCGCATGGCTACGGAGTGCAGGGCTGCCCTTCACCGGCTCACCCCACGTCACTCTGGCGCACGTCGGTTTTGCCGTACTCTTCGAGCTTGCGGTAGAGCGTCTTGCGATCAATACCCAGGAGGTCGGCGGCTTCCTTCTTTTTGCCCTCGGTGAACTCCAACGCCAAAAGGATGTACTCCTGCTCGACCTCGGCCAACGCCCGACGCCGCACCAAGGAGTCCTGGAGACCTGACGCCGTCGGTTTACTGTGCATCGTCAGGTGAGGAGGAAGGTCGGCGGGAGTGATCTCTTCTCCGCGACAGAGGACCAGCGCCCGCTCAATGGAATTCTCCAACTCGCGGACATTGCCGGGCCACGGATAATTCAACAGCAGCCGCAGCGCTTCGGCGCTGAGTCGTCGCACTTGCGTGGGCATGGCGGAGCGTGTCACAAAGTGTTGAATCAACAAGGGCAGATCCTCCGGTCGCTCCCGCAACGACGGGAGATGGATGTCCACCACACTGAGCCGATAGAACAGGTCCTGCCGGAAATCACTATGCGCCACCGCGCCGCGCAAATCGCGGTTGGTCGCGGCGATCAGCCGGACATCGACCTTCTCCCCTTTCGTGGCTCCCAACGGGCGAATTTCTTTATCTTCAATCACCCGCAGGAGCTTCGCTTGTAGCGGAAACGGCAATTCCCCCACTTCGTCAAGAAACAGCGTGCCCCCGTCGGCTTCGACGAACAACCCCTTTTTATCCTTGCGGGCATCGGTGAACGCGCCTCGCACATAGCCAAACAACTCGCTCTCCAGCAGTTGTTCAGGAATCGCGGCGCAGTTGACCGGCACGAACGGCGCGTGACGGCGGCTACTCTGATAGTGCAGCGTGCGCGCCAAGACGTCCTTGCCGGTCCCACTCTCGCCAGTGAGGAGAATGTTCACCGGACTATCTTTCACCCGCTCCACGAGGTCAAAGACCTCGTGCATCACCGCGCTTTTGCCAATGAGTTGATCGAAATGGTAATGCCCCTCGACCTCGCGTTGAAGACGTTGGATTTCCGTCCGCAGGTGCTTCTCTTCCAACGCCTTGCCCACCAAAAAGAGGAGATCCGCGCCCTTGAACGGTTTGGTGAGATAATAGAAGGCCCCGGAGCGCATCGCTTCCACCGCGCTTTCGATCGTGCCAAAGGCCGTAATCATCACCACCGCGAGATGCGGATCGCGTTGCTTGGCGAGCCGCAACACTTCCATCCCTTTCATCCCCTCCATCACCAAGTCGGTAATGAGGAGGTCCGCGCTATTCTTTTCGAGTGAGGCGAGGATATCGCCTCCGCGTTGGAACGCCTCCGCGCTGTACCCCTCATCGGTCAACAAGTCGACGAGAAATGCCCCCATTTCTCGTTCGTCATCCAGCACGAGAATCCGTGCACGCCCTTTATGCGCCGCGGTGAACATGTCCCTCCTCCTTCGCGGTGATAAAGGTCACCGCGGGTGACGCGATGGCGAGCCCGTTGGTGCGAGGCAACGAGACGATAAAGCGTGCCCCCCGACCTGGTTCGCTCTCCACTCGAATCTCACCCTGATGATTCAGAATGATCTCCCGACTAATGGCCAGTCCCAGCCCGCTTCCGTCTGACCCTTTTGTCGTAAAGAAAGGTTCAAACAACCGAGGCAAATCCTCCGGGTGGACGCCGGGTCCCGTATCGGCGACGACCGCTTCAACCCATCCCACCCCAGCAGTTGGACCGTCAGCGAGCACGCTCGTACTCAGGGTCACCGTCCCCACGGGCTCAACCGCTTGGATCGCATTCACACTGAGGTTGAGGAACACTTGCTCCAATTGCTCCGGGTCTCCAAGAATCACCGGCTCTTCGTTCGCAAGGGCCAACACGACCTCCACATCGGGAGAAGCGGCCCGATCGCCGATCACGTCGTACACGCGGCGCAGGATGTCATTGAGCGAGATACCGCGTAGTTGCGGTTCAGGTCGCCGCGCCAAGGTGAGCAAATGCCGCAGAAATCCGCTGATCCGTTCAATCTGACCAATGATCACCTTGATAAAATTGCGCTCTTTCTCGGCCAGCCCCTCTTGTTGCAAAAGCTGTTCGGCCCGGCCTTGGATCACATTGAGTGGCGTCCCAATCTCATGCGCGAGCCGAGAGGCAAGCTGTCCGAGCGCCGCCAGTTTCCCAGAGTGGCGTAAAGCTCGTTCGAGCCGTAACTTTTCTTCCCCCTCGATGATGAGGTTTTGTTGCGCCGCCTCCACCCGTGCGCTCATGCGGTCAAAGGCGTGGGCGAGGCGGCCAATTTCGTCCCGACGAGAAGACGCCAGCCGCAGATCAAAGCGCCCTTGGCCAATCGCTTCAATGTGTTGCGCGAACTGGGCGAAAGGTTGGGTGATATTCCGCCGCACGGCGAAGGACACGATCCCCGCTAACGCGATGAGCAGGCCCAGTCTCGTCGCGAACATTTGCCAGGCGCGATCATGGAAGACATTCGTGAACAAGGGCAAGTCTTCGATAATCAAAAACGCGGCGACGCCTTCCCCATCAGGGTTCGCGATGGGGCCCACACGATAATATCGTTGAGTCTGTGTGTCCGCGAAGAGACCTTCGATAGGGGTACGGGTTTCGATCACCTGCCGCACATCCAGTTGCGGGAGTTCACGCCCCTCAAGTGAAGCCGAGAGAGAAACCACTCGACCTTCACGGTTATAGAAAGCAACCCCAAGAACGTTTTCAAACCCACTAATGCCCACGGTCAGTCGGTCAAAGTGCTGTTCTGGAGTCTCTCCGCCAACCGTATCAAGGGTCAGTTGGACCGTGCGACTGATAGCGGCGACCTCACTGCGGAAGTCCGTCAGGAGGTTGTCGCTCGCCCGCTCCAGGCTTAGGTACATATCCATCCCCATGAGCGCGAGTGCGCCAATGAGGAGATAGCCAATGAGCTTGCCACCAAGACTTGTTATTTTTGGGGCAAAACGCCTCATATCTATCCTACGAGTCCCAAATTTCCTCACTTCTTATGGTTTATCGTTGATTTTGCGGTTGCGAAAGGGACCAACCATGTTTCCTACCAAAAGCGGTGCCAATATCTTCGCGGGACATCACTGCGGGCGTCACGTCGGCTGCGGAGCCGCCCGGAACCTCCGGAGTACGTCAAGGAATCGTAACACGTCGCGGGGATGATTGAGCAGGTAGTGGGCTGCCGTCAATCGCGGATGGTCCGCAACGAGAATCGTGAGACCATGTCTGTCGAGCAACTGAAAAGCGTCCTCGTCAGTCTGATCATCACCAATGTAGATGGGAAGTGTCATGGACGGGAGGCCAACGAGTAAGGTCCGCAGCGCGTTTCCTTTATTGAGCCCGATCGGTCGCACCTCGGAAACTTTCTTGCCGTGAAGAACCTCCACGGCCATCCCTTGTCTCCGATGGGCCTGCACTGCCGTCACCAATTGCCCGATGGCCCATTCTTCGACTTCCGGGCGCGCGCCGCGATAATGCAGAGCCAGCGCGAAGCGTTTATTCTCCAACACGAGACCGGGCACCTGAGCGAACAGCGGATCAAGCTCGCGCCGTAATCGCGCCATTGTCATGGTCAGCATCCCCGTAGGGATGAGGTTGCGGACGGCTCCGTCGGGGGTACAGAGTTCCGCGCCATGCGTGCCGATATAGGATATCCCTGGAATAGGCAGCAGCGAACAGAGGTCGCTCAGTTGGCGACCGCTCACGACGACCACGGTGAAAAATGGGTCCGCGGCCAAGGGCGCGAGAAGAGACAACAACTCCGCCGATGGTTGCGCGGCATCGGGCGACGAGGCAATCGGCACGAGCGTGCCATCATAATCAAGAGCCAAAAAGATGTGCGAGGCGGTCCGATAGAGGTTCTCCGCATGGGCGTCATACCGCAACGGCTGGGGATGCCGCGCAACCATCGGCGGAGTTGTTGTC
>JABFSC010000018.1 GCA_013140885.1 Deltaproteobacteria bacterium
AGTGTTGATTGCCCCAAAAGAAGGTGAGAAGCCGATTTTCAAGGAAGAGGTGAATATCGTCGCGAATGAAAGTACGAACTCGTTGATTATCCTCGCCACCGCGCGGGACTACGCGATGATCAAAGAGGTCCTGCGCAAACTTGATGTGGTCCCACGGCAAGTGTTGATTGAAACGATGATCGCCGAGATTAGCCTGGATGGCGAACTCCAATTTGGCGTTGAATACGCCATAGCTACCGGCGGGATCAACAAAGTGCTCGGTGACCTTCCGGTAGAGGATCCCGATAACCCGACTCCGTCGCCGGGCGGGGTAAGCACGAATCCGCTCGGAATCAACACTGATTCCCTATTGCGGGCGGCGAAGAAGGGAGCGAGAATTGGTGGGGACGGTCTTTTCTCTTTTATCACTGACCGTCGGCAGTTTCTGGTGCTCATCAATGCCCTGGCGGGTCGTTCGAACGTGAAAAGTCTGGCTACTCCGCACGTGATTGCTGCTGACAATCGAGAGGCCCATATCCTCATTGGCGAGGAAATCCCGATCCTTACCTCAACGCAGCAAAATTTTTCCAGCAGTAACACGGATCGAGTCTTCTCAAGTGTGCAATACCGCGATACGGGAAAAATTCTCACTATCCTGCCACAGATCAACTCTGCGGGCCTGGTGAACATGGAGATTACCCAAGAAGTCAGTGCGGTGCGTTCTCCCGAGTTTGGTGCCACGAATTCGCCAAGTTTCTCCTCGCGGCAGGCGGAGACGACCGTGGTGGTGCAAGACGGACAATCGGTGCTGATCGGTGGTATCATTGACGATCAAATGTCCCGCACACGTAGTGGGGTACCATTTCTCATGGATATTCCCGTGCTGGGCCGTCTCTTCCGTACAGATAGGGATCTAACGAGTCGAACCGAGTTGATTATTTTGATTACGCCCCACGTGATTCGCGACCGCAACGAGGCACAGGCGGTGACGGAGGAATTTCAAGACCGTATTCGCGGCCTCAAGGAGTTGATCGGTCGAAGGCAGGGGCTTTCCGGGTTGAACACGACGGTGGGGGGTGTGCCGACACCAGCACCAGCAAAATCAACGGCCCAGTAACAGCGTGGCGGAGCGGCTATGAGGGGTGGGATGAAGCGACTGATCGTCTGCGTGGGCCTCGCCATCGCGATTGGTGGGGCATACTATAACGCGTTGGGAAATGGCTTTGTTTTCGATGATTATCTGCTCGTGGTCGATAAGCCGGCTATTCGCACTTCATCCTCGATTTGGACAGTGCTGAGTAATCCTCTCTCACTGGGCTATCGTCCGTTACGAACACTCACCTACCTCTTTGACTACCGTATCGGCGGCATGCAGCCGTGGATATTTCATCTGAATAATGTCCTCTATCATTGGATCACCGCGTGTTTGGTTCTCGTGGTGGCGTTGCGACTGACGAACGCGCCAACGGTCGAGGAGGAACAATGGCGATGGCGACCGGCGGTGTTGATCGCATTCCTCTGGGCGTTGCATCCGGTACAGACCGACACGGTGACGTACATCGCGGGCAGACGCGACATTCTCGGAGGCTTGTGTCTCTTCGCGGGACTGTGGGCGTATCTGCGATTTCGGAGATCCGCGTCTCCGGGACGAGGACGATACGGCTGGCTGCTGTTGTCGTGCTTGAGCTATGGGCTCGGCATTCTCAGTAAGGAGAGTGTGATCGTGCTGCCGTTGCTCTGTTGGGTGTACGACATGCAACAAGAGGGACTGAAGGAGTCTCTCCGGCGACGATGGGCGCTGTATCTTACTGTTCTCCTGCTGGGAGCGATGGTGCTCTGGTATTTCGCCGGTTGGATGATTCTCCGGACGATTCAGCAATCCGCTTGGCACGGCGGGAGCATGGCCGGAAACTTCGCGACCGTCGCGCGAATTTGGGTCCACTATCTCTCGGTGATGATCTATCCGCATACCCTCCTGGCGGATTATTCGTACGATGCGTTTCCCGTCTCTCGAGCGCTGACTGAACCTGACGTGTTGTGGGCGCTTATGACACTTGGGGTTGCCGCTCTTGGGGTGTGGGGGCTCGCGCGCTGGCGGTCGTTGTGCGGGTACGGTGGCGCGTGGATGCTGATCGCGATTTTACCGATATCGCATATTGTGCCAATCCAAGAGATCGCGGCGGAACATTACCTGTATGTCCCACTCTTCGGTCTCTGTCTGATGGGGGGACTGCTGCTCGATGCCCTCTGTGGCGTCTCCGCTGGACAACCGCAGGCCGTGGGCGTCTTCCGACCGGTCGTGGGGATGGTGCTCGTTGTTACGCTCCTCGGTGGGGCTGTTGCACGCATTGTGACCCGCAATCGTGATTGGTTGAACGAAGAACGACTCTGGTCGGAGACGTTAGCGACCGCGCCACGCAGCGTGCGCGCCCATTACAACCTCGCGGGTGTCTATAAACAACAGAAGCGAGTCGAGGATGCCGCTCGTGAATTCATGGCGACGCTCGCGCTGGCCCCGAAACATGTCGGAGCCCTCGTGGGATTCGGAGAACTGGCATTTGAGGCGGGGCAATATGGGCAGGCCTTATATTATGGGTTGCAAGCGCAGCGGGTCGCCCCGCGCAATCCGCGCGCGATTTACCTCCTCGCGTGGGTGCGACTGGCGTTGAAGGAGGTCACGGTGGCCGAGACCCTCTTTCAACAAGCGCGCACGCTCATGCCCAATACTCCAGGGGTGTACGCCGGACTCCTCGCCGTGGCGAAAGAACGTGGGGACAGCAAGGCTGAGGCCCAATGGGCGGAAAAACTGCGAGTGATGGAGTCGTCACCGCGGTGAATGGCTTGACCCTCTCCTGGAAGCACGATACTATACGCCGCCGTTGTGAGGCGGCACGAATGTTCGGACAAATGTGGGCGTATCGAGTGATGATTGGCGGGTTGGTGCGGAGGGAACTTCGCGCACGATACGTGGGGTCGGTGCTGGGGATGCTGTGGACCATTCTTTCTCCGCTCTGTTTACTCCTGGTCTATGTCGTTGTTTTCTCCACTATCCTTCAGGTGCGGTTTACCACGGAAGGCGGGAACTTAAGCTTCGCGTTGTATTTGCTCGCGGGTTTGCTGCCGTGGCTCGCCTTTCAGGAAGGGATTATCAAGGCGACAACGGCGATCATCGATAATGCTGGCATTGTGAAAGCCACCCACTTTCCCGCCGTCGTGTTGGTCGTGAGCAGCGTGTTGGCGACCTGCGTGACCTTGATCGTGAGTTTGCTGCTCTTGGTCATCGCGCTCCTGCTCATGGGGTACGGGTTCTGGTGGCACCTCGCGTATCTCCCCGTACTCATCCTCTTGCAGGGAATCCTGGCATTGGGAATCGGATTAGTCACTGTGAGTTTTCATACGTTGATTCGCGACACCCTGCCAGTCCTGCAAATGTTTTTTATGATGTGGTTTTATCTGACTCCGATTATTTATCCGCTCACGTATGTGCCAGAGCGCTGGGCGGTCGCCTTCAGTTGGAATCCGGCCACGTCGTTCATCATGGCCTACCGCATGGTGTTGCTTGAGGGGAAAATTCCTTCGGGAGCGGAGATCCTGCCCTCTTGTGCATGGGCGCTTGTCCTTTTTTGGTTTGGCCGGACGGTATTTGCTCGGGTGGAGCCGATTTTCGCCGATGTGGTGTAATAGACTAGGGTGGAAACCGCGAGCAAGAAGGACGATTCAGGATGCAGGTCTGGAGACGAAGGCAAATCGCCGCGATAGCGCTCGTGATATTTGGTTGGGCGGGAAGCGCGTGTCAAGAAACTCCGCCACCGCGGGAGACACAAGGGCTCGTCGCAATGACTGACGGGCTTGTTGGCGATCATTTATGGCGGCAGGATTTCGTCTTCGCGGATATGAACGGTGATGGAGTACGTGACCTGGTGACCGCCCCACCACGCAAAAGCCCTGAACCGTGGCCACATATTTTCCTGCGCCGACCTGGACGATGGGAAGCGGTGTCATGTCCTGGTGTTGAACACAACGGATTTCCAAAATCAGAGTACGTCTATGGTGGCGTGGCGGTTGCCGACTTCACGGGGGCCGGCAAAGAAGAGATTGCGCTTGCCATGCATGAAGTTGGAATTCGGATATTGACCAATACAGGGACAGCACCATGCGGGCCGTGGGTAGAACGGACCGAACTGCCGGAGAAGATGCTCAAGCTGCGGACCCGCGCGATCACGGCCGCCGACATGAATCGTGATGGGCGGGTGGATATTGTCGCGGTCTCCGAAGCCTCGGGCAAGGAAGCGGACGATACGACCGCGGGCGTGGTGATTTTCTTCAACGAGGTGGAGGCGTGGCGGGCGCACCATGTCACTGGAAGTGAGGATTTATTCGGGGACGATGTGGCCATCGGCGAAATCAACGGTGACGGAGTGCCGGATATCGCCGTTGGCAGCCTCATCGACCAGCGTCCGCAGTTTGCTTGGTTGAGCGATGGCAAAGGAGACTGGCGGGCCGCGAGCGCGGATGGCTTGCCGCCGTACATCGTTGCTTGGTCAGTGCAGTTGATCGATTTCGACCATGATGGAAAAGACGAACTGCTCATGGGAGTGGGCGGTGCCCCTATCCGCGAGAATGCGGGACCTCGGATCTACAAGTGGGACGGCACGCGGTGGAACGATCTCTCGCAAGGGCTGCCGAAAATTTCGTGGGTTAGTGGGGTAGTGGCGTCTGATCTCGACCGCGATGGAAAACTGGAAATCGTCACTGCTGAGATGTATAGTGGCGAACTCCAAATCTATCGGCAACAGGCATCCGGGGAGTGGCAGAGACAAGAGCAGATCAAAGTGGCCGACGAAGGAAAATGGCGGAACTATAAAGTTCGCGCGCTTCCTGCCGATACAGAACAAGAGCCGTTGATCGTGGCCAACTATGCGGGCGAGAGTGCAGGAAAAATACTCGCCTGGGTGTGGAAATAGAAGAGAAATGCTGTCTTTCCTCTTGACAAGAAGAGTGGGCCGGAATAAGGAAGACGGAGCGTATTCACGGAGACGGCGGAGAGAAGGGCTCTCCGTGCTATTTGCGTTGAGTACGGTGCTCATGGTAGCATCCTCCTGTAGCGGAAAACCTGCGACCCTGGAAGAAAGAGCACGAGCGTATTGGCAAGCGCGGGAAAAAGGAAAATTGGAGCAAGCATTCGCATTCGAGAAGCCGGGAAGTATTGAGCAATCAACCTACCTGAAGAAGCTCGCTACTTCGCAGGTAACCTTTACTTCATGTGTCATTCAATCAATTCAGGAAAGGGATGATGAGGCGGAGGTGGAGTTGCAGGTGCAATATCTTTTGCCGGGGCTCTCCCGCTCGGTGTCCTCCTCTATGTTGGACAAATGGGTCAAGATTGAAGGCCAGTGGTACCACCTGCTACCACTAGCTGGGGACGACGGTACGAGCTCGGAGGAAAGGGGGTGATCTAGGAAATGGGAGAGAGGACCGGACAAATTGAAGACGGCTAAAGTGGTTCGCGGGCTATCAGGCCACGGCCAAACGGACAAGGCACAAGCGGAGACTTTGACCGCGAGTGGAATACTGTAATCGTTAGATAAAAAGTCTAGTTTGAAGGAGGAGAGAAGATGAATAGGATGAGAAAAGGACTCGCAGCTCTCGCAGCAGCAGTTTTCTTTCTTGGTGTAGGAGGCGTAGCGCAGGCTGTCATCGGTGTACCAGATGACGTTCCCGGCTCTACTTTGTTGTACCCATTTTTCAAGGTGAACCCAACCAGGACCGCCTCCGACACACAGGATACGCTCTTGGTTATCACCAATACTGCTGGGCCGACTGATCTTGTGGAAAGTGGTGTCGCTCCCAATGTCGCAGTCCACGTGACGCTTTGGAGTGCCGCTTCAGTGCACGTCTACGATTTCAGTATTGTCCTGACCCCTCACGACGTCTGGTCTTGCAGTTTGTTTGATCTCATTATGACCACCAACGGATGTGAGCAGGCGCTCCCAGCTCCAATAGGAGTACGGGCCGCGTTGGCATCCACGGTCGACGGCAATCCTGCCCTTATTGGCTATGTTACGGCCGACCTTGTGTTTTCCCCGACTTTCTTGTTTCCAGGACAAGTCAATTACCCATTTGGGCGTGGAAACGTGCTGATCGGGCACATGTACTTAGTGAACCTGATAAATGGCTCTTCGACTGGGTTTAATGCTGTGAGCGTTGAAACCGACAATCCTTGCTACGGACACAACTCGCTCCCAGTTGGTGGGCAATTGGCTCAAAATTCCGGCGGATTTTACCGCACCCGTTGTGAAGAAGAACAAGGTGCTGCGAATTGTGAACCCACACCGAGGCCCACGTTATGCTATGCACCGCTCGCTTATGGTGACTATAATGAACGCATTGATGGTCCCAACGGTGATTGGGCACAGACGGGGGATGCTGGCGGTTACCAGGATGCTGCCACCAGCCTTAATGTGACTCCAGATTCTCCGCTTAGTCTCTTGGTACGATACTTCTCGGCGACGGGTATTAACGCCCGTACCGAAGTGTGGCTATGGAAAGATCGGAACACGACCGCTGCGGCTGGAGCTCTCAACGTGGCCGTGTATGATGAAGCCGAGAACGTGCATTCAGTGCAGTTCAACCTGCCTAATGAAGTGAACTTCGCGCTGACCAGCCAAATCATCACTCCAGGCGCTCCAGGCGGCTGGTTCCGCGTTAAGTATCCATGCTCTCCTTTTGGATCGTGTGGATACAATTACGGGAATCCTGTTGGAGATTTGGGAGCCCGGCCTCCACTCCAGTCGGTTGCGTATGCAGTGCAGTTTGCCTCGAATGCGGCTAACGCCGCGACACTGCGGTGGGATGCAGCATTCCCGGCGCACCGGCAATACACGGACTACCTTGGAGTGTCTGAGTAACATCAGCTCTGACTCAATTGGGGTTCACAACTAAAAAGGGCGGGGAATTTTCCTCGCCCTTTTTTTCTGTGGATGCCGGGCCGGTCTCATCGAAGTCTAAAGCAAGTCGATGACGAGTCCGGGACAAGCCTTAGTCGGATTTTCGATTTGCTCTAGACTTGCAGGGACTCCTGATTGTGTCCTCCCCGCTTCTCACTGCTCAAAATCTTAGTAAATGCTACCGCCTGTACGCTCGTCCAGTAGACCGGTTCAAGGAACTGCTGCTGGGGGGGTGCTATCACGAAGAGTTTTGGGCCGTGCGTGGGGTGAGTCTCAATGTCGAGAAAGGTATCTCTCTCGGTATCCTCGGCGAGAACGGGGCAGGCAAATCGACACTCCTCAAGCTCATCACCGGAGCGCTCACCCCAACAAGTGGGACAGTTGTAGTACAGGGGCGTGTTGCTTCCATTATCGAATTGGGTATGGGGTTCCATCCTGACTTTAGTGGGGTGGAGAACCTGTTTGTCGGTGGCGCGCTCCTGGGATTTTCTCGCGCCCAGATGGAAGAGAAAATTCCGCAAATCCAAGAATTTTCCGAACTCGGCGATTTTCTCCACCGCCCATTGAAGCACTATTCGACCGGCATGGGAATGCGTTTGTCCTTCTCTCTCGCGGTGAGTGTGGAACCCGATCTCCTGATTGTCGATGAAGCGCTGGCCGTGGGCGACGGCTATTTTCAGAAAAAATGTGTTGACCGTATCCGCGCGTTCCAAGAGCGTGGCGGGAGTCTCCTGCTGTGTTCGCATTCATTGTATACGGTGAATCTGCTTTGCCAGGAGGGCGTGTGGCTACGCGCTGGCCAAGTCGAAGCGTCAGGACCCGCCTCGCAAGTGATGGCCGCATACGAGGCGTATCTCAACGCCCGAGAAAGCAAACTGCCGGAACAGCCGTGGCGAGAACACCGCCCTGGAGGAGAGTTGCGCGCCGTGCATCTCAGTGGTGGGCAAGGGCGGAATGAACCGGGCCAAGTTCGGCGTGGCGACGAAGTGTGCGTGACCGTGGAATGGGAAAGTGATCGACCGGAGCGGCCCTTTCACCTTGGTGTGGCGGTGGACCGCGTTGATAACTTAACCTGTTTCGCTTCGAGCACCCTGAAAGATGGCGTGTCGCCGTTCACTGGCCAACGGTCGTATCGTGCGACCCTGCGATTTCCCGCCATTCCCCTCACTAATGGTTCCTTCCGCGTGATGATCTTTTTGCTCGACGAACATGGAGTGCACGTCTACGACCATCGTGCGGCGGAGCCGGTGCTGACCCTGACCAACGAAGAGAAAGAATGGGGGATTTGCTACCTCGATCATACGTGGGAGCGGTCTTAGCGTTTCGCGAACCACCGCCTGATGATAGTTGTCCATGACTCTTGCGGTTTCAGCGGTGGTGAGGCTACCGCCACCGATTCCATCTGGGGCTGAGGTGGTGGTGAGAGAAAGGGAAGCGGCTGTTCCTCGCGATCTTGTGGCCGATCTTGGAACAAGGTGTTATGTTCTCCTGGGGCGCGGATCTCATGCGCGGGACGTCCGTTGGTATAGTAATACATGGCGATGGATTTGCGGACGCGATGCGCCGGGCAGGTTAGCGGTTCCGGATGTCCATGAAAGCTGAAATCGTCGGTGAGAAAGAGAACGGTGCGGTTGAAAACCGGGAGCATGCGTCGCTCACAGGTTCGCATGGCACGGTCCCAGAGTTCTAAATGCCCACCGTACGATTCCTCCCAGTCCTCATTGAGATAGACCAACAGATTAAGGCGGCGATCGACATTCATGGTCGGATGTCGGTTGAAATCGGCGTGAATGGCCAACTTGCCGCCAGGCAGAATCATATGCATACCCGCGCCAAGTAAATAGGGGTCGGGAATCAGGCCCGGAATGTTGGTGAGTGCACCAAGTTGGGTGAGAAACTGTTCAGCATTTAATTCGCGGATGAACTGTTGTACCACCAGCGGGAGGTGCATCTCGCTGGTGCTCGCGAGCTTGGTTTCACGGCGCGGATCGGCGAAACGGTGCCAGCGTGGGTCTTCCGCTGGATAAAATGCGTCGGCGACGCGTCGTAATGTCGCCTCATCGAACAGGTTGTCAATGACGATATGGGGGAAGGGACGCGCCCGTTGAAACTCCTCGGTCAAGGTTGATAAAGCCGCGAATACCTCCTGCCGATAGATCATGCCCAAAAATCCTCCAACCGCATCACTGCCAGACTGTGTACCATCTCCATACGCTTCAAGAAACAACCCGGCCTTCGCAGAGGAAGAGCATGAGTATACTCTCTCACGAAAGAGGAGTGGCAAGGAGTCTATGCGGATTTGTTACGTGCAAGAGGAGAATTCGTTATGGGGAGGCGTGAAAGTTGTGTTCGAGCAGGCGGAAGCCCTGCAAGCGCGCGGGCATCAGGTGGTGATCGTGGCCAAGGACCGTCCGCCCCTCTGGTATGACGTGCGTGTCCCGTTACGGCAGGTCGAAGCGTTTACGCGGGACTCTCTCCCAGCGAGTGATTTTATCATTGGAACGTTTTGGACGACGCTTCGCCCGATCATCGAGGCAGGACGGGGAAGTCCGGTGCACCTGTGTCAAGGCTACGAAGGAGACTATTCCCATTATGCCGAGCGACAAACGGAGATAGCGGAGGTGTATCGGCTTCCACTCCTGACGTTGACCGTGCATGATCCGTTGACATGGATGCTGTGGGAACGATTCCACAAAAAAGCCCACACGGTCGGGCAAGGAATTAATCTGAACCTGTTCAAGCCAGGGGGTGGCCGCGAGCAAGCAGGCGGGTTGCGGGTCCTTGTGGTTGGTCCCTACGAAGTTGATTGGAAAGGCGTGCGGGAAGGGCTCCTCGCGCTCAAAGCGCTCAAGGAGGAATTCCCAATTCAGGTCGTGCGGGTTTCACAATTTCCTTACCATTCAGAAGAAGCGCGGCTTGGCGCGACTGATGAATATCACCACCATCTGCGGGCTGACGAGATGCCTGGTCTGTATCGCTCCTGTGACTTGATGCTCGCCCCATCCTGGACGCAAGAAGGCTTTGGCTTGCCCGCGCTTGAAGCCATGTCGTGCGGGATCCCAGTGGCGATGAGCGATATTCCCGCGTTTCGTGCTTTTGCCGACGGCGAGGAGTGGACCTTGTTCTTCGCCGAGCGCGATGTCGCGGGCATGCAACAAGTGCTGCGGCGTATGTTACGGGATACGGTCTTGCGTGCTCGACTTCGTCAGCGGGCATTGCAAGTTGCCCAGAAGTATACCTTCGCGCGAGTGGCTGAGCGGATTGAACGCGTGTTGATGACGCAAGGAGCACTGTGAACGCGGCGGGCGAAAAAATCACTGTCCTGCTGTGTCGTGATACTCGTGCCGTCGCGCCAGAATGGGCGTGGGGGCAACGATTGTGCGTGGAATTTCTCAGTGCTGCTGCTCCAGGGATGAGGATCGTCCCGCTGGAAGGACAAGAGCGCTTCACTGTGGGTGATGCACTTGCCCGCGCGACCACCGACCTCATTGGGATCGTGCTTGACGATGCGGTCTTTTGGGACCCAGCGGGGTGGCAAGGGCTGTGCGAGATTCTGGCGCATACCCCGCGAGTGGCGGTCGCTGTCCCGGTTCGTAATGAATCGACCGTTGTCGCCCAACGTGTGGCCGCGCCTTTTGTGTACCATACGCCTTCGTTGTTTC
>JABFSC010000420.1 GCA_013140885.1 Deltaproteobacteria bacterium
ATCCGTACAGGCAGTGACGAGAACGCTGGAGGCGACGGCGGGATCAATGCCGATCCATCGCATGGTGAACGGAATCATGGTGCCGATGAAGGCGGCGATGGTGAGGTTGGCTACTAACGCGAGACTCAGCACGACCCCGATCAACAGTTCCCCTTTCCACATATACGCGACCACCCCAGCCGCTGATGCGAGCGCGAGCCCGTTGCCTAACGCGACGAACAATTCCTTGACGAGCACTCTTTTAATGTGTCCCAAGCCTACTTCCCCAAGGGCAAGGCCGCGCACAATCACCGTCAAGGTTTGAATCCCCGCATTCCCACCTTGCGCCGCTACCATCGTCATAAAGGCTGCGGCGATCGCCACGGTCTGAATCGTGCCCTCGAAAAGCGCGATGACCGTGGCTCCCAGCGTGGTCGTGAGTAAATTCAAGGCCAACCAGGGCAGGCGACGACGAATGGAACGCCACGGTGAGTCGAAAACTCCATCTTCGCCGCCCAAACCGCCGAGTTTGTAAATGTCCTCGGTCGCTTCCTCTTCCAACACATCGACCGCGTCATCAATGGTAATGCGTCCCAACAGCACGCCCTGCGGATCGACGACGGGGAGCGAGACCAAATCGTAGCGCTGGAATAATTGGGCCACCTGCTCTTGGTCGAGGTCCACGCGCGCGGAAATCACCCGACGGTCCATGATCTGCTCGACTCGATCATCGGGCCGCGCGAGGATCAATTTGCGGAGCGGTAACACGCCAATCAGATGTCGTTGGTCATCAACGACGAAGACATTATGAATGTCCGGGACTTCATCAATGTGGCGACGGATGATTTCAATCGCCTCATCCGCGCGGGCTCCGCTCGGGACCTCCACATGCTCGGTTTGCATAATGCCGCCCGCGGTATCCGGCGGGTATCGAAGCAATTGCGCCATTTCGGCGGAGAGTTCTTCTGGAACCTGTTCCAGAACGGCGCGGGCTTGTTCCTCTGGAAGAGCCGCGAGGAGATCCGCCGCGTCGTCCGAGTCGAGCCGTTCGACGAGATCGCCCAAGGCGGCGTTCGAGAGTTCCTCGGTGAGTTCACTCTGCGTCAACGGAGAGACGAGACTCAACACCTCGGAGGCGATGTCCGGTGAGAGGAAGCCGAAAATTTTCTGCTTGAGTTCCGGTTCTTCGACGGCGTCCAGGAGTTCGGCGACATCGGCGGGGTGGAGTGTGGCAATGCCGGTGCGCACGGACGCATCCTGGCCGAATTCGGCTTGGATCAGCAGCGTTTCGAGTATGGTCTCGCGTTCCCGCGGGGAGACGGGCGTTACGTGGGGTGTCATAAGGTATCCTCGTCCGCTTCTTCTTCGGTTGGCGGTGCGGTGTCTGGCGCGAGCAGCGCACCAGCGGAAGCGGCGATGAGCACGAGCTGATGGCGATCCTTCGGCCCTGTGCCCTCGCTGACATCGGCGAGCTGGAAGGTCCCTTCGACCCTTGGCGCGATTTTCGCCCATTCTTCCTTGCGCATCAGCAAAAAATACGGCGTGTCCTTGGGGACGAGGCCAACATCATAAAACGGGACGCGGCGCTTGGCGTAATAGAGCGCGCCATTATCAAAAGTCAAATAGAAGAACAGCGGCGCGTCGCCAATCCGTGTCACTACTCGTTCCATGAATGGCCGATAGGTCCGTGTCATGGCCACCGTGGGTTGGAATACCGTGTTGATTAAGAGGAACAGGCTGAAAGTGAACGCCGCCAACGCCGTGAAGACCCATCCCCAATGGGTACGCTGGAGGCCAAGCACTAGGAGCACCGCCGCCCCTGTCGTCACCAGCCCCCAGAGCAAAAAGGCCCAGGCATGCGTGGCGACAATGCCCGTGAATAACGGCAAGTTACTTTGATCTTTTGGATGGAGCCATGAACGAATCAGCGCGAGCGGGTCCGCGCCGCCATATTGGGCGATGACACCAAGGATCACCACGACCACGAGGGCGAGCCCCAGATACCCACTCGCGCGCATCAACCACAAGACTCTTGGCGGGACGGCGATGGTTCCTTGACGTAACTCTTCCCACCACGAGGCGAGCAGTAATGCCACCGCCGGATAGAGCGGTAAGATGTAGACCGACCGTTTGCCGCTGGCCGCGGAATAGAAGAGGAAGACGGTCGCGGTCCAGACGACGAAATACAAGAGCCCCTCTTTCGTCCATTGCTTTCGCCGTTGATAGAGAAACAGCATCAGCGGAGGAAAAAACAGGCTCCACGGGATCATGCCGAGGAAAAGATTGGGAATGTAATAGTAGACGGGATGGGTGTGCCCGGCATCGCCCACCCGACTATTGAGGAACCGGAGCAGATTTTCTTGGAGAATCTGTTTGATGAAAAAGTCCCACCCGCCTTCCCACAGCGCGAGTCCATACCAGGCTCCGGCGATCACCGTCACCACCACGCCACCCATCACGATATGCAGATGGCGGAGAAACGCGAGGTCGCGCTGGGCGGCGAGAAACACGATGATGGCCAAGCCCGGTAAGACCGCGCCGACTGGCCCCTTGGCGAGCGTGGCCAGTCCGAGCAGCACATAAAAGCAGAGGACCTCTTTCCAGAGCACCTGTCGTTTGCGATACAAAAACAAGAAGTGCAGAAAGGCGGCGACCATGAATACCGTCAACGTCATATCGACCCGCGCCGTGGTCGCGGCGCGATGCCACTCGAAACTCGTGGCCACGATAATCCCCGCCATGAGTCCGACTTCGGCGCCCCACAACGCGACGCCAGCCCCGTAGGTGAGCCCCACGCCGATAATCCCTAACAGCGCCGAGGGGAACCGAATCGTCCATTCGGTCAGCTCGCCCCACGCGAGGGTCGTGACCATGCCGAGCCAGTGAAAGAGCGGTGGTTTCGAGGGGATGATGTGGCCATTCCGCAAGGGTAATATCCACTCGCCATTGGTGTGGATTTCCCAGACGACAGTGGCTTCGCGCGGTTCGCCCTTGGTGTAGAACGGCATGTCGCTGAGCCCCCAGAGATAGAGGAACGCACAGAGGAGGAGAAGAACACAACCGGTGAGGTACGGATGGTGACGCATAACGAAGTCCGGGACGAGGCTGAGGACGGGTATTTTTAGCGAGATCGACGCGAGGCGGATAGACCGCCTTGCATTACGATGCTCGCGTTAGGACGGTGGTGTCGAGGGTGAGACCGTTCCCTGTGGTTTCGAGGGTTGAGTGGGCGCGCTGTCGACAAGCGGTGCGAGCACCGCGGGGGGTGGTTCCGCGGAAGGCGGGATCACTGTGGTCTCGGGTTCTTTCGCCGCATCCGCTTTTGCATGAGGGACACTCGGCAGGACCATAATGAGGGCAAGACGATGTTTCTTATCCGGCCCTTTGCCATCGCTGGCGACCAGGTGTTCAAACCGCAGGTCTGAGGTGCCAATGATCTTGGGCCAATCTTCTTCCCATACCAACAGATACGAAGGTTCTCCGGTCCGGGGATTGAGCGGAAAATCAGCGAGATCACCGGCATACACGGGAATGCGCCGATCCGCGTAGAAAATCGCGCCATAGTCATACGCCCTGGAAGCGAAGTACAACGGCGCGTTTTTGACGGTGGACCGCACGCCCAACATGAATGGCTTGTAGGTCCGTTCCTGAGCGAGGAGTGGGTGAAAGAGTGCTTTGGTGAAATAGAGAGTCGAGGATGAGGCGACGGTGAGCGCCGCGAAGACGTACATCCACTCATCCTGTTTCCAGCCCCAAATATACCAACTGATGGCCAGGACGAGCATAATGAGCCAGACTCCGACCACCGCGAATTGTTGTTGGAGGCTCGCGGACACGATGGGTAAATTGCTGGCATCGCGGGGATGCAGAAACGGCGAGACCCAGTGCGTCAGGTCCACTCCCAGGCCGTGGACCGCGAGGGCGAGCACGATGGCTCCCAGGGATACGCACACGACCAGTGACACCACCCGCACGAATTTTCTGATCCCAGGGGTGAAAGAAAACGACCCTTCCACGAGGTCTTTCCACCACACCCCAAGTAAGAGAGCGATGGGTGGATACAGGGGTAAGAGATAGTTGGCCCGTTTTCCGGACGCGAGGGTGAAGAAGAGAAACCCAGAGGTCAACCAGATCACCAGATAGAGCAGTTTCTTATCCAACGGGCGGGCGCGATACAACACATACCCCACGACCGGAAAGAACAAACTCCACGGCAGCATGTTGGCGAAGAGGGTCGGGACATAATAGTAAAAAGGATGGTCACGGCTGGGGCCACCTTGCTCGCTGTCAAAAAAGCGAAAGACGTTCTCATCGAGAATCTGCCGCCGAAAAAACTCCCAGCCGCCGAACCACCAGGCGAGCAGATACCACGACGCCGCGATCACAAAGACGATGACGGCTCCGTCGCGCAGCCGTAGGCGTTTGAGAAAATCTAGTTCGCGGGTCATATACAAGAAGGTCACGATGGTCAGAGCAGGGAGGACAATGCCCAGTGGCCCTTTCGCTAAGGTGGCCAGTCCGATGCTCGCGTACAGGAGATAGAGAGTTTTCTCCTTCGCGGCACGTTCCTGCCACACCCAAAAGAACGAAAAGCCAGCGAGAGTCAGGAAGAAGACCATGACCATATCGCTGCGGGCATAGACCGCCCAGCGAAGCCATTCCGGAGACGCGGCCAAAATCAACGCGGAGAAGAGCCCCACCCGCCAATTCCACATCCGGCGCGCGAAGAAAAAGGTCAAGACCACCGTCGCCGTCGCGAAAATGGCCGAGGGCGACCGCACGGAGAATTCGTTGACTTTGCCACTGAAGAAGCTGATGAAAGCGCCGAACCAATGGAAGAGGGGCGGCTTGAGGGGGATTTCCGTGCCGTTCCGCATCGGCAGAATCCAGCCCCCACCGTTCATCATCTCCCAGACGATCAACGCTTCTTTCGACTCTTCGTAATTGTAAAAAGGAATATGCCCGAGTTCCCAGAAATAGAGGAGAAAGCAGAGACACAAGAGACCAACGAGGGTCTGTCGGGTTCGCTGCGCTTCAGTCATGCAGCACCTCCAACATCACCCCAGGCACCTATCTGCTCATCCGCTCGCTGTCAAACCCCCAAAAAAGTTGACAGGTGTTCCGCGGCTCCCTATGAGCATACAACGTTCAGAGGAAAAGCGACCGAGGGTTTATGCGTGCACCGGCGGTTTTATTCAATGTGGTCATGGCGGGATGTCTCGGTGGAGCGGCTGGCTATACCGTGGCGAACCGCGCGAGTCAGGACATCATCGTTCAGGTCCAGCAGGAGCATGACCTCGCTTTGGTGCGCGAACAGGAGCTGCGCGGCCAACTGCAAGAGGCACTGACCGCTCGCGCCGCGCTGGAAGTGGAGTCCCAACGATTGCAAACGAGTCTGGCTGAACGACTCCAACGTCTGGAGCAGCTTGCCGGTGAACTGGCGCGACAGACGGGTCAAGAGGTGGTGCCACCTCCCCTGCCTTCACCAGAGCCTATGCCGGGAGTGGAAGAAGGGACTACGGAGTGAGTGAGTTTCGAGTTCCCTCTCCTGGCTGAGAGAGGGGGAGGGTGAGGGGGATCGAGTGAACCGACCTTATTTCGCCTCTTTACGCCGCATGAGGCGATATTCCGACAGCAAACGTTCGACCCGTTCTTGCTCCGAGGCATAGCGACGTGAGCCCAAGAAGAATTTGACCAATTCTTCGTCACTGGCTTCGTCGGTCGGTTGCAGCACTTTGAGCAGTTCGTCCACGAGACTAGGGAACTTCTCGCTAGGAATGTAGTAGTGGGCCCAACCGAACTCGCAGTGCCGGTGGAGGATTTTCGCAATCGTTTTTTCGAGACTTTCCCGTCCGGCCATGAGTGCCGCCCTCCTTGTTGATATGCGCCCGACACATTAGGAGCTTCAATTCCGAGAGTCAAGGCAAAAGATTGCTCCCCCTTTCCTTGAGGCCCTGCTTTTGTCACAACCCTGAGCGATGAAAAAAACTCCCCCCGCGGCAACACGCCCCGTGCGTGCACAAGTGGCTCATCCAGCGACGATCCGCGCGTTTCAGCGACGGTTGATCGCGTGGTATCAACGGCACGGTCGCGACCTGCCGTGGCGTCATACTCGTGATCCGTACTCCATCCTGGTCTCGGAGATCATGCTCCAACAGACACAAGTGCAGCGCGCGATGTTGTATTACGAAAAATTTCTTCAGCGCTATCCCACGGTGGAGGACCTGGCCCGTGCCGATGAGCCCGCGGTGCGTGAGACATGGGAAGGGCTTGGCTATTACGCGCGGGCGCGCAATCTGCATCGCACCAGCCGGAAAATCGTGGACGAATATGACGGGCGGTTTCCCAAGGAGCCGGAGCAATTGGCGACGTTGCCGGGAATTGGGCCGTACACGGCTGGGGCGGTGGCGAGTTTCGCGTTTCGTCGTGACGCGGCCATTCTCGACACCAATGCGGCGCGAGTGCTCACACGCTTCTTCGCGCTCTCACCAGAGCAGCAAACGTTACGGTTCCTGTGGAGTGTGGCACATCAGGTGACGCCAGTGGGAAAGGCGTACATTTTCAATCAAGCGATCATGGATATTGGAGCGACGATCTGTGTCGCGCGCACGCCGCGCTGTGCCGTGTGTCCGTTGCGACCGGTGTGTCGGAGTGTGGAGAAGGGCGGGTAGGGCGGCTTCTTGGTGATCGTTCGGGGGTCATAGCAATTTTACCAGCGTGGCGATGATCCCGATGGCAACAACGATCATCCCTCCCAGACGAATGATCAGACGATACTCCAGCTCTTTCAAACCACGCTCCAGATCGTCTTTTGTCATGAGGCTGATGGTGCTCATGGGTGAATACCTACTTTCGCTCTCTTCCACCTGGAAGAGAGCGAAGGGCGGAGACGGGTGAAGAGACTGAGGTCCCTGACTACTTATGTTCCAAGCAGTTCATGGCGACCGTGCTATGGGCGAATGAGCCACCGGCGCGCAGGGCCATGGCGACAAAGATGCTTTCGGCGACTTCGGGCTCGCTCGCGCCAGCTTTCACCGCGCGCTTGGTGTGAACATCAATGCAGTAGGGGCATTGGGTGACGTGACCAACCGCGATCGCAATAAGTTCCTTGGTCTTGACGCTGAGCGCGCCTTCCTCGAACACCTTGGTGTCGAACTCCACAAACGCCTTGAACAGATCGGGTTTGAGGTCGCGCAGTTTCTTGAGCCCTTTCATGCCATCGGTGGGATAAAAATGATCCGCCATACGAGGTTCCTCCTTCATCACGGTGAGCTTGGGGGCGACACTAGCGCAGAATACGGTGTGGAGCTAGGGACAGGGGACGGGGCAGGGGAGAAGTCAAAAGTCAAAGTGCAAAAGGCAAAAGTAAAGACAAGGAGCCCTGATAAGAAATGGGGTACGTAAGTCCTTTTTTCATGGTAAAAAGGACTTATGTACCCCAGAATACTCAGCACGCGGCAGCAGAAAAGTTTCTTCCTATTTGGCCCACGTGGAGTCGGAAAAACCGCTTGGCTGAAACACACGTTTCCCGAAGCCCTGTATTTCGACTTGTTGGACTCCGACCTCCACCTCCGTCTGACCGCGTCTCCCCGACGGCTTGATGATCTGATCCCCCAGAATTTTACGGAATGGGTGATTCTTGATGAAGTCCAACGTATTCCAGATATTCTCAATGAGGTGCACCGCTTAATCGAAGGGCGGCGACTGCGCTTTATTCTCACTGGTTCGAGCGCGCGCAAGCTGCGACGGCGCGGAGTCAACCTCCTCGCCGGACGCGCGGTGACCCAGTTCATGCACCCACTCACCGCCACCGAACTTGGTGGCGATTTTCGCCTTGCCCACTCGCTTCAGTTCGGGTGTTTGCCGGTCGCGTATACCGAGCCGATGCCGAAAGCCTACCTCTCTAGCTATGTGTCCACGTATCTCCGCGAGGAGGTGGTGCAAGAGGGATTGCTACGTAATGTCGCCGCGTTCACGCGGTTTCTCGAAGCCGCTTCTTTTTCGCAAGCGGCGGTGCTCAATATGGCCACGGTGGCCCGCGAGTGTGGCGTTGAACGCAAGGCGGTGGAAGACTACTTCACGATTCTTGAGGACCTCTTGCTCGCGGTGCGGCTTCCGGTATTCACGCGCCGCGCCAAGCGACGCATGATTACGCACCCAAAGTTTTTTTTATTCGATGTCGGGGTGTTCAATACCCTGCGTCCGCGTGGGCCGCTGGACCTGGAGTCGGAAATGGCGGGACCCGGTCTTGAAACGCTGATCCTTCAGCACCTACGGGCGCTCAATGATTACTACGAGTTGGGCTACCAGATCTCCTACTGGCGCACGGCGAACAAAGTCGAAGTGGACTTTGTCTTATACGGAGAGCACGGCCTTTTGGCGATTGAAGCGAAATTGTCCGCTCGCGTTCGGGATGAAGATATGCAAGGGCTCCGGCTCTTTCTGGCGGATTACCCGCAGGCAAAAGCGTATCTGTTGTATACCGGCTCGCAAAGTTGGCATGACCAGGGGGTTGAAATTATGAACGTTGAGACCGCGTTGCGGCAGTTACCCAACATTTTGCGTGGAGAGAATGGGGCAAGTCAAAAGGCAAAAGGCAAAGGGCAAAAGGCAAAAATATAAGATGGGGAAGTGGGAATTCAACGCTCGGTCGAAACTGACAAGAGGGAAGAAACAAGCCTCCAGCCTCCAGTCTCAACTCCCAGCCTCTAGCCGCGCACCTCCGCATTTCCTATAATCCGCCCGCCGCAAGACTCAGGATTGAGTCCTCAGTCCTTGCCTAAAGGAGGAGCTATGAATTTCGGGTTTACGGAAGACCAAGAAGCGTTGCGTGAGGCGACGCGCAAATTTCTCGATAACGAATGTCCCACGACGTTCGTGCGCAAGATGATGGCGGATGACACCGCGCACTCGACCGAGTTGTGGAAGAAGATCGCGCAACTCGGTTGGCTCGGCATCATGGTGCCCGAGGATTTTGGTGGCGCGGGTGGCAGCTTTCTTGATCTCGTGGTGATCTTGGAAGAGACGGGAAAATCGCTATTGCCTGGCCCATTCTTCGCCACGGCCTTGCTGGGAACCACGGCGATTCTCGCTGGTGGCTCGGACGCGCAAAAAGCGGCGCTATTGCCCAAGATCGCCGAAGGCACGCATGTGGTGACGCTCGCGTTGGCCGAAAAGAGCGGTCGTTATGATGCCGCGGGGGTGACGCTGGCCGCCAAGGCGAAAGGCGACGACTTCACCCTCTCTGGCGAGAAGATGTTCGTGCCCGATGCGCACGTGGCGGACCAGCTCATTGTCGCGGCCCGCACTGGTGGCAGTGGCGAAGAGGGCATCACGCTTTTTCTGGTTGACGCCAAATCTCCAGGCGTGACGATCACGCAGCTCAAGACGGTGGACATGACGCGTCGCCAATGTCACATCGCGTTTCAAGATGTCGCGGTTGCGCGCGCGCAGGTGCTGGGCGAAGTGGGTAAGGGGTGGTCGATATTGCGTCGCGTGCTAGACCAGGCGATGGCCGGGTTGTCCGCTGAGATGGTGGGCACCGGACAAAAAGCGCTCGACATGGCGGTCTCGTATGCCAAGGAGCGGGTGCAGTTCGGCAAGCCGATTGGCAGTTTCCAAGCGGTGAAACACAAATGCGTGGACATGATGGTGCAAGTCGAGAACGCGCGGTCACTGACGTACTATGCCGCGTGGACGGTGGACGAGAACACCGAGGAAGCGCGCCAAGCCGTGCCGATGGCGAAAGCGTATTGCAGCGACATGTGCAAAACGGTCGCCAGCGAAGCGATTCAGGTGCACGGCGGCATTGGCTTCACATGGGAGCATGACATGCACTTGTTCTATCGTCGTGGGCTCGCGTCGGAAGCCGCGTTCGGCAGCGCACCGACGCATCGGGAAGTCGTGGCGCAAACGCTCAATCTGTAAAAAGCGGTCAGCGCTCAGCTATCAGTACTCAGCTCTTTCCGTTTCTGCTGATAGCTGACGGCTGATTGCTGATAGCTGCTATGAATCCCTCTCTCATCCTCCACGGCGGAGCTGGGACGCATGATCCCACGCTTCGCGATGCTCGTTCACACGGGCTCCGCCGTGCATTCGATGCTGCCTGGACAATACTGCAACAAGGTGGTTCGGCGCTTGACGCCGCTGTGCGCGCGGTCGTTGAGCTAGAAAACGAACCCGTCTTCAATGCTGGCGTCGGGTCGTGTCTCACCGAGGACGGTGAGATCGAAATGGATGCCTCGGTGATGGAAGGCACGACGTTTCACGTGGGCGCGGTCGGTGCCGTACGCACCGTGCGCAATCCTATTCTCTTGGCCAAAGCACTGCTGGCAACCGAGCGTCATGTCTTTTTGGTGGGAGACGGGGCTGAACGCTTCGCCCGTGCGCAAGGATTTCCGGTGGCGACGCGCGAAGAGTTGCTGACCGAACGACAATGGCAACGATGGCGTACGGCCCATACTCATGGTGAGCCTGGCACCGTTGGCGCGGTGGCGCTCGATAAAGCAGGCCATCTCGCGGCGGCGACCTCGACGGGAGGTACTTTCAATAAGCAAGCTGGCCGCATCGGCGACTCTCCGATCATCGGCGCGGGGACGTATGCCGATG
>JABFSC010000054.1 GCA_013140885.1 Deltaproteobacteria bacterium
CTTCAAGGTGGCCGTGCGGGCACTCGCCGACGTGGCCGGGAAAGCCTTGGACCGAGCTGGGCTCTCCTCCTCCGATGTCCATCTCATTATCCCCCACCAGGCCAATCTCCGTATTATTCAGGCTGTCGCCGACCGCATGAAGGTCAGCATGGACAAGGTCTATTGCAACGTCCAACGGTTCGGTAACACCTCGGCGGCCTCCATTCCCATCGCCCTTGATGAAGCGGTGCGGCAAGGCAAAATTCACGACAATGACATTATCGTGCTCAACGCGTGCGGTGGGGGATTAACTTGGGGTGCCTCCGTCGTGCGGTGGTAGCGTGCCGTCCGAACACCGTACTCTGATCCCCGCCCTGGCTGCGCTTGCCCACAAGCGGCTGCTGTTCTTCGCGGGCAAAGGGGGCGTCGGCAAGACCACCGTCGCCGCGACTGTCGCCTTTACCCTGGCACGCCACGGCAAAAAAACCCTGCTCATCGAACTCGATGACAGTGCGCGCGCCTCCCGGTTACTGGGAGTGCCCGCCACCGACGAACCCGCAACTGGACCACGGCCGGTATCCCCTTCGCTGTTCGTCCTTTCCACCAGCGGGCAGCTCGCCTTGGAAGAATACCTCGGGCTGATCATTCCCTTCAAACCGCTCCTCCGCACCATTGTCGAGAGTCGCGCCTACCAATACTTCGTAGCCGCGGCGCCGGGCTTAAAAGAACTCCTGACTATCGGGAAAGTCTGGTACGAAGAGCGGAAACGCGAGGCCGAGCAGCCGTTGTGGGACGTGATCGTCATTGATCTACCCGCGACTGGCCATAGTCTCCAGTATTTGCGCATGCCACGGGCCGCGCACGAAACCTTCGGTGGGATTATTAGCCGCGAGGCCGAACGGATCGCGTCCGTGTTACACGATCCAGAGAAAACGGCGGTGAACTTAGTCACCACGCCGGACGAATTACCTGTCAGCGAGACCCACGATGCCTATAGACAATTGACCGAAGAGCTACGGCTGCCGATGGGCGCCTTGTTTATCAACCGGATGCGCACCTCCCCATTGTCCGCCGCGGCGCTCCATTCCACCACGCTGCACGGCACCCTCTCCACGAAGGACCGGCAGTTCCTTGAGTTACTCTTACGCTGCGGACACACCGAGGCCGTGGAAACCGACATCCAAACCGCGCGGCTTCAGTCGCTCCAGTCCTTGCCGATTCCTCGCATTCCGATTCCCTTCGTGGTGGCGGAAGCTGGGGACGAAACCCTTGTCGCGCAACTGTCGCGGGAACTCACCACTAGCGTTCTCGATCCCGCCCCTCGCTCCCGGAGAAGTGGGAGTCCGCGCTCCCGCGCTCCGCGAACATCCCGTGTCGAGACATCGCATGTCAAGTCAGAAGAGTAAGCCCGCGGCACTTGGTTCATTACTCGACACACACCGAGTGTTGGTGTGTGTGGGTAGTGGTGGCGTGGGCAAAACCACCACGGCGGCCTCGCTCGCTTTGCGGGGTGCCTTGTCCGGGCGACGCACGGCAGTGGTGACGATTGACCCAGCGAAACGCCTCGCGGATTGTTTGGGCATCAACTCCGACGCACCCAACGGAAACCTGGAGAAACCACTCCCCCCGGAACTCTTCGCACGCTATGGCTTGCAGCCCACGGGGACGCTGACCGCTCTGCTCGTCGATCAACAGAGTGCCTGGGATGCGGCGATTCGCCGCTACGCACCCACACCAGAAGTCCGTGAGCAGATTTTCGCGAACCGGTTTTATCAGGGCTTATCACGGACGTTTTCTGGATCGCACGAGTACATGGCGATGGACACACTCGCGTTACTCGTCCAGCACGGTGACTACGATCTGATTGTGGTGGACACTCCGCCGACACGACAGGCACTCGATTTTCTGGAAGCGCCCCAACGCTTGCAACGCTTTCTCGACAGTCGCGCCCGTGCCTGGTTTACCCGCGCGACCACCGCGAAATCCTGGTCCGCTTTTTCGGCCGTCAACCGGACCACCACCTTTCTCATCCGTAAGATTGAAGAGGCCACTGGCATTTCCGCCCTGCGAGAAATCTCGGAATTCTTTACTACCATGCAGTCCATGTTTGATGATTTCGGCGAACGCTTTCAGCGTGTGAGTCAGTTGCTGATGAGTGAAGAAACCGCTTTTCTGCTGGTCACGAGCCCTGAACCCGAAGTGCTCGCCGAAGCCCAGGAGTTTTACCAAGGCTTGAAGCAGATGGGGGTGTCACTGAATGCTGTCGTGGCCAACCGCGTGCATGATGAATGGCTCGCTGTTTCCCCGCGTTCGAGTGATCCCGCACGGTTAATGGAACGGCTGATGAGCGCACTCCAGGGGCCCGCGGCGGACCGCCAGCACGCTGAGTGGTTGGTCAAAAACTTCCTCTCGCACCAGCATATCGCCCGCGCGGAGCAAGCGCGGCTGACCCAGTTCGTTGAGACATTACCGACGGCGACCCCCGTGGTGCGGGTGCCCGCCCTCTCCGCTTTTCCCGCCGACCTTGCTGGCTTAGCGACGCTGCATCGGTACTTGTTCGTGTGAAGCGTGCGCGCAATTCCGAGGATGCGTCATAACTCCGTCCTCTCCTCGCTCATAAGCATTGCTGAACCAGCCAGCAGTGGCACTCGGCGGGATGGGAAATCAATCGGGATCGACGTCTGTGGATTGGGAATAAGTCAATATGCAGGCCTGGCCCCTTTTCCGCTGACCTCGTTGTATCCGTTGTGTCATTTCCACCACAAATGGTGGAGACCCCTTTTTACTTTTTGACTTTCCGCTCTGCCAGCCAGTGCTATCCGGCGCGGTAGACTCAGCAGGCGAAGAACGTTGCCCCGTCCCTTATTTTCGCTCTCTACTCATTACGTGGAGAGTAAATCGGTGCCCAGAGCGGCGCAGACCATCCTGCCACAGTTCGAAATCTCGGACGTTTTCCGTCACAACCGTCGCACCGGACCGAGCCGCACTGACGGCAATGAGGCCGTCACGAAAATGATCCTTGAAGTTGAGCTGCCCCCGTTGCCGAGAAATATGAAAGAGCACACGTCCGGCCAGAAGGAAATCCTCGTGCCGTGGGACGACAATCCTTCCGTTGATGTGCAAATTCTTGTGCAATTCTGTAAACGCGCGTCGCGACTCCTGGCCTTTAAAGCCCGCATACAGTTCCATTACGACAACAGAACTGAGCAGGAGCTTCTGCTGTCGCACTGCCTCGTTCAGAAATGCTCGATACGGGCGATACGCAGCCGCGATGATAAAGACTAGGGCGTCTAAAAGTGGCCTCAGCGGCTAGGTTTTCTTGCCCGGGATGTGGCCCTCGTAAAAATTCCTCCTTC
>JABFSC010000405.1 GCA_013140885.1 Deltaproteobacteria bacterium
AATTTCCGGGTAGCTGGCTTTGATTTTCTTCTGGGTCTCCGGGTCGATGGGACCATTGCGCAGTGGCGCGCAATAATTCGCCGTGCGTTGGAAGACCGTGAGATGGCCCACTTCCTTGGCGATTTCCGTGATGAGCTGCACGGCGGTGGCACCAGTACCCACCACGCCAACACGCTTGCCGGTGAAGTCGATCCGTTCATGTGGCCAGCGCGACGTGTGAAACGACCGTCCGGTGAAGCTCTCAACCCCGGCGATATTGGGCATATAGTGGGCGGAGAGAATCCCCACCGCCGCGATGAGAAAGCGGGCGCGCATCCGCTGGCCATTGTCGGCGCGGATGTCCCAGACATTCTCCTTCTCGTTGTACACCGCCGACTCGACACGGGTATTGAACTGAATGTGACGGCGCAGATCGAACTTGTCGGCGACATAATTGAGATAGCGTTCATTCTCTGGCTGACCAGAAAAATGCTCCTTCCAGTCCCATTCCTGCAACAGCTCCTCCGAGAACGAATAGGCATAACTGTAACTCTCGGAATCGAAGCGCGCGCCAGGATAGCGGTTCCAGTACCACGTCCCGCCCACACCTCCACCCGCCTCGCAAATCCGCGCCGAGAGTCCAAGCTGCCGCAGGCGATACAGATGATAGAGCCCGGACACTCCAGCCCCGATGACGATCGCGTCGAATTGTTCAACCGTCTCGGTCCCGGTCGCGGACGTGGTCACTTGCACATTGGTCATGTTGTTCCTCCTCACGACAATTTTAGATTCACTCGTTCGCCTTAGCCCTTCTCCACGAGAAAAAGAAACTCCCGGTTGGGCAACTCAGCATCACGTATCCATTCATGCGTCCACCGCATGTCAGCCATCACGTTTCTCTTATGGTCAAGTTCCATGACCTCAATGAGGTGTCCGTTCTCCGCGATCACGGCATTGAGTTCTTCCGCCGTAGCACGACCACCTGAGCTATAGGAAAGCAACAGATAGCGGGCTTTCGTCTCCCTTAACATTTTCCTGATCGCTTCGACCGCGATGAGATGCCCCTGCCCGTTCCGGCGAAACTCCTCAAAAATGGAAGCCCCAACGGTGTCGGACGTATCCACTCGACGTTTGGCTTTTCCAAAAAGCTCCGGTTGATCGTTTAGGCACACCGTGGTCCAGAGATGGTAATACGCGGCATAGCGCACTCGCGAAGGCGGCATTTTTTCATTGTTGGACCCGTACGGCGGATCAAAGTACGCCAAGTCCACCTCAACCTCCGGCAACAGATCAAAAATGTCTTTTCGCCATACCTCGTGGGTCGCCCGCTTCGACAGCATGGCGG
The DNA here is from genome assembly GCA_013140885.1 of Deltaproteobacteria bacterium. Taxonomy (GTDB): domain Bacteria; phylum Desulfobacterota; class Binatia; order Bin18; family Bin18; genus JABFSC01. The sequence continues at coordinate 1,325 of JABFSC010000405.1, forward strand.
GGAGTTTCAACCAGAGCTGTTTGTACGAACGCGGAGACCACTCATTGAGATAAGAAGCGAAATGCCCAAGCGTGCTATCCACTTCATCAAGCGCATGGATAAGGCTGGTCAGGAGAACAGACCGTTCAACCGAGGTCAGGGTTAACCGGTCGATCTCCGTTCTCATCGCGTCGAGCCGACGCGTATTCTGTCGCTGCCAAGGTTTTTTCAGCCCGTCGGCTCCTGGAGAACTTCCGTTTCCGGCATCGCCTCCATAGTGTTCAGTGAACCACCCATCTTCAGGTGGCAGGTGATTCAAGTGCTCTAAAAGCGGAGCGTAATGCGCACGCGAATACTCGTTCAGTAAGTAGCATGTCGCGAACACCTCCGACCACACCGCGATATCGTTGGCGATGACGGTATAGCCACTTTGCGCAAGCGCTTGAGAGACACGTGTCGTTCCAGCAAAGCCGTCAAGAATTGTCCGGGGCTTCACCTTCCGGACCAAGGCCAAAATATGCGGCAGCAGCTTCTGTTTGGAACCGGCGTATTTGATGCCTTCCGTTTTCGGCGCATCCACGATCTCGTCAGCAAAAAGGGGAAGCGTTTCCGTCATATCAGCACGGACATCCTTTTTTGCGTGTCCAGGTCTTTCTTGAGTTCCGTCATCGCCGCCTCATGCCCACTCGCGGTCGCCAGGAGCGCGTGCGAAAAGAGTTTCACCAATGTCTGGTTATGCGCATACGTGATCCACCCACCCGTGACGCTGTCAAAGTATTTGGCCCCCTTCTTCGTGTGTGTCCATAGTCCTCTCTGGAGCGCGTTCGCTGTTCCACCGCCATACCGTACCTCGCAAATATACTCTCCCGCGCCATCATAAAAACGATAGACAGGGTGCTTCCTCCCTTTGCCTTCTTCCTCAAGAACAATCTTGCACGTCTCTTGCTTGGCCCTCTCCGAATCGAAGACCAAGATGTTGCAGCGCTGTTTCTTCTCGTCATAAATCAAGGGAAGCACGTTATGGGTACGGAAATCCACAAAGACCGGATCATCCCAAAGTGCGGCTAATCCGCGATTTCCCTGAATGACGTTGCCCGATTGTTGGAGCTTGGGAAACATCAAGAAGTTTTTATCCGTGGAAAGCTGGAGTGGACCATCACCATAGGCTTTCAAGCTCACGGGAAATTCGGCTTTGGTCAGCTCATTGATGATGGTGATGTCCTCTTCATGCGCCTTGGCTCGGAAGAGGTCCTTACCAACGTGGATCGAGCGGAAGTCATACATGTATTGGTTGATGAACTCGGCGATGGCGATTTCGGCTAAGTCCCCGTGAGTCTTGTTCCCAATGAGTCGCATCGTGAAAATGTTGCTCAGCGTGGTCGTGATGAGGTGGGGATTCTTGCTGATGAGCAACTTGAACCGAGCGGTAAATTCTTGATACGGAGTCATGGGGGCTTCTTGCATGGCACAATCGGTGGCTTGATCATCTCACTGGTGACAAATCAAAGCGGTCCGATCAAGCTCGACAAAATCGCAGGACTCAAGCGCCTGCACAATCCCCTCGAGATTGGCCTGAAACAACCGCTCTAACTCATTGTTGTTGATATTGCCGGTGGCGACCAGGAGCAGTTTGTATGGCTGGTGGCGTAACAAGAAAAGGTCCACGAAATCCTCATCCTTGGTGATGACCACGCGTTGCTCGCGTATCGACAATTCGTTGATCGCGGCGTCCCCCGTGCGATTGCCTTCGGATAACTCGCGAGTATGCACGGCGTCGTGTCCCGCGGTACACAGCCACCGCGCTAACCGCTGCGGAAGCTGCGCATCAACCAAGAACTTCATCTCACCACGGCATGCAGGCGTTTGACTTGACTCAAGCATGCGGCAAAGGCAAACACCGCCAGCAGGTCTTGCGATTCTAAATCATCATAGTCCGCGAGAATCTCCTCGGTACTCATCCCAGCGCTCAACAGCTCCAGGATGGTGTCCACCGGATATCGCAACCCCCGAATACAAGGCTTTCCGTGACAAATATCGGGATTGATAGTGATCCGGTCGAGAAGCCTTGTCCCGTCCGTTACTTGTGGTCCCATAAGTTTTTCCTCAAAGAGAGAAGACCCCTCCGTCCCCCTACCCTATCTCCGCCTGAAACTTCCGCACCTGGGTCTCCACCACCGTCCCCTTGAAGAAGTCGGGATTGAGGCTCGCCCACAGCTTCACCGCGTTACCAAAGGCAAACGCCTTGAAGTCCTCTTCCGCCATCCCCTTCTTCTCGACTAGCTCCCAGGCTTCCTCCAGCACCTCCGTCATATCCGGCACATCAAAATGGCTGATGTCGGAACTCAGCAACGCGCCGAGCTTGGCACCAAAGGGGTTGACCTTGGACGCGAAGGCGTAGTTCAACGTCGGGTCGTCTGACTCGCAGCCAAAGAAGAAGTTCGGGATGAACAGATCGCGGATGTCCTCTTTCTTCTCGATCTTGCACGCCGCGAAGTCATCAAGTTCTTCGGGCACCGCGCTGCCCATGCCACTTATCATCTGCGCCTCGAACTCTGGCCAGCGCTTATACATCTTTTCGCTACCATACTGCTTGATGAGTTCGCCCAGTTTAGCGCGATCCAGATTGGCTGGGTTGAGCTGCTGGATCACATTGCCGTTGCGCTTCTCCCAATGCGAGATGAGATCAGAGAACACACTACAGCCCCAGGCCACACCACCTTCAAGAAAGGCGAAGCGCATACGCGGAAACCGGCGTGTGACCCCACCGAGGAAGAGCGCCTTACACACCGCGTTGCCCGCCTCGCCGAAATGGCCGATGTGATTGTAGACAAAGTTGGTCAGCGAATTGCGCAAACCCATATTCTCGGCGGCGGAATGAAACGTCGCCGGATAGCCCAGCTCCTCGCACTTGCGCCACACTGGGTCGTAGTCGTGGTCACTATCCATCGCCAGCACATCCAACCAATACGCATAGCGGCGGCTCACGCCTTGTCTCTCCATCACCGGGATCGAACGGCGCACCAAACTGCCCAACGCGACGGCTTTGATCCCCAAGGATTTGCAATGCTCCAGCTCGGCGATGGCTTCTTGCGGCGTGTGCATGGGGATCACCCCGATGGGCGTGACGCGGTCGGAAAACTCCGCCCAGGTCTCGGCGGCATATTGGTTGAACGCACGACATCCCACTTGCCGTAGCTCGTCATCGCCGAGATACGGCGCGAACAATTGCGAAGCGGAAGGATACAGGACCGCGAAATCTAGCCCCATGTCTTCGAGACGGTCGTGCATCAAACGGGGAATGAACGAGGTCGCGGTGTCGAGCGTATTAGGCGTCGCCAACGCCCACCACGGCGGCTGTCCGGCGCGTTGGTCGCGCTTCTCTTGCTTGGTCAGTTTCGCGAACGACCCCTGCCCCAATGCGCGAATCCGCGAACTCCATTTCTCGACGACCTTGGGACCACCGACTTCCCGGAGGTAGTCCATCGCCAGTGGTTCATATTCCCGCCAGTGGCCATCCGAGTCGATCACCGGATGGCTTAACCGCGCGCGAATGGCTTTTGATTTCGAGTGACCATGAGCAGACATGAGAATCCCTCCTTCGTGGGTCGGTCCTAGCGCGCCCAGTGTTGTAAATCCTTGGCGAAGTCGTGAATAGTGATGGCGCGCTTGAGGTTGAGCTTGGCGTCGAGCAGATCGTAGATGCGATCCGAGTCGCCGCGCATGGAGAAGTACACGATCACGCCGTTCTCACCGCCGCCCTCGACGTGCATGTCGTCCTCAGCACCAGCGGTGTAGGTGCCAGCGGGCTTGATCGTCCGCAGTTTCTCTCCGGTATCGGTCTGGTCAACGATATGCAGCTCGCCCTCAAGCACGAGGCTGGTGGCTGGCGCGACATGGCGATGGTACATGCAGCGCGCGCCGGGATCGAATTTCACGATCATGTCCGCCGTGCGCGCGCCGACGTTCACATCAAGCAGCTTGTAGTAACAGCCTGCGGTGATGAAATCCTTCCAATCCACTGTCTTGGTGTCGAAGCGGAAATTGCGTAATGCGTTCTGGTCGGGTGTGTTGGTGGTCATACGGTTTTTCTCCTTGATGATCTCTGTGTCTATTTGTTAGGTGATTTCTCGAAATGAATATCCCGTTTCTGGGTAGCCTGGATGAAGCGGAGCGGAATCCAGGTTCCGCGCGGGACACCCCGGATTCCGCTCCGCTCCATCCGGGCTACATGGGATAATCTTTCCTGGAAATCGCCTTAGTTCTTCACCATCGTCGTCTCAATCTCGCTACTAATCAGCTCAAGCACGGTCCCGTCCGGGTCCTTGAAGCAAACCACGCCGATCTTCGAGCCGCGTGGCCCGTCGAGCATCTGCAAAGGCGCGACGAACTCCACCTGCTTGGCCTGCAGCTCCTTGTACACCGCGGCGATGTCATCCACCAAGAACGCGATGCGGCAGATGCCGATATTGTTCAGTGTCGGATATGGCTGTCCCTGGTGGGGTGGATCAACGAACTGGACGAGATCAAGCACCGGGGCGTTAGGGTCCGTGCCCAAGCGCATGAACACGCCCCGCAGCTTCTTAACGGAGAATCCCAGCGCCGCGCCGATACTCGGCTCACCACCACCCAACATGAAGTCGCTGACCTTGGTGAAGCCAATGCTCTCGTAGAAACGAATCGACCGCTCCATATCGCTGACACAAATGTTGACGTGAAAGAATCGTCGGAACATGATGGCCTTCCTTTTTCATGTGAAAATAAGTGGTTCGGGCGCGCGCGGCAGCGTTTTCCCGTCCAAAAGTGTCCCCAGGACATATAGTCTGTGGGACGCATCGTCAATCGGGAAATGCCGCTCATTCCGCCGCCTTCAGCGCTTTCCCGCTTTCCTCGATTTCCTTGTGATCCGCGGCGGACAGGGTGTGAGGCGCGAGATTGATCGTGACCTTCGCCAAGGTCCCCGAAAACTTGAACGGCACCCGGTTCGCGTACTCTTCAATGACCGCGGTTCCCGTATCCTCCCCCACGTCAAATGTCTCATCCAGCGAGAAGCGGAAACGCACCGTGCGCTCGATGCGCCCTTGCGCGACTTGCTGCCCATCCACCAGCAACGTTCCCATCCCGCCCTTGCCAGCGCCACCGCCATCGTATTGGAAATCAAACTGCACAGTGTGTTTGCCAGGACTCAGCTTTTGCGGGGACGCAATGCGATATTTGTGTTGCTCCTGATTCGAGAAAGCATGCACGAACGTCGGCTTGCCATCCAACAGTAACAGCCCCCAGCCACCGAAACGTCCGCCCTGAGTCACCAGGACCCCATTCGCATCGCCACCAGCGGGAACCTCGACTTCCGCCGTGAGGCTGTATGATTTGTTCTTCATATCGGGAGCAGTGGCTTCGGGAATGCGCACCATGCCAGGGTAGTAGGTAAACACCGTGCGTCCACGGGTAAGGCTGGGCCGAACCGCCGGATCAAGCCGCTCAGCCAACGAGGCATCAAGCGGATAGACATTGTACTTCTTCGCCTCGCGATCAAAGACACCTTGCAATTCCTTGAGTTTATCGGGGTTGCGCGCCGCCAGATTGTCCGCCGCCGAGAAATCCTCCGACACGCGATACAGCTCCCACGGAAATTCTTCCGGGCCTACCTTGCTGCCGCTGAACACCCACGGCAAGCGCAACGGCGTGGTCGCCGCCATCCAGCCGTCGTGGTAAATCGCGCGATTCCCCAGCATCTCAAAATACTGCGTGGTGCGCGTCGATGGCGCGCTGGCATTGGCGAAGGTATACGCCATGCTCACGCCCTCGATGGGCTTCTGCGCGACGCCGTTGAGCATCTTCGGGAACTGAATGCCGGTGACTTCCAGAATCGTCGGCACGAGGTCGATAACGTGGTGGAACTGACTGCGAATGCCGCCCTTGTCAGTGATCCGCTTGGGCCACGAAATCACCAGCCCATTCCGCGTGCCACCGAAGTGCGAGGCCACCTGCTTGGTCCATTGGAACGGCGTATCCAGCGCATGCGCCCACGCGACCGGATAGTGGTTGTACGCTAGGGGGCCACCGAGGTCGTCCATGATGGAGCGCAGGTACTCCAGGCTTTCCGGCACGCCGTTGGCGATGGCGCCTACTTCATTGGCCAACCCTTGCAGCGTCCCCTCGGCGCTTGCGCCGTTGTCACCTTGAATGAAGATCACCATCGTGTTGTCGAGTTCGCCTATTTCCTCGATGGCGTCGATCACACGGCCAATCTGATAATCACAGTGGGCGAGCGCGCCAGCGTACACTTCCATCATCCGCGCATAGAGCTGTTGTTGCTCGGCGCTCATGCTCTCCCACGACGGGATTTCCTTGGGGCGCGGCGTGAGCTTGGCGTCTGCGGGAATGATGCCCATCTGCTTTTGCCGAGCGTAGATTTCCTCACGCAGGTGGTCCCATCCTTTATCGAACTGCCCCTTGAACTTGGCGATCCACTCCTTGGGCGCGTGATGCGGAGCATGCGCGGTGCCTGGAGCGTAGTAGGCGAAAAACGGTTTATTGGGCGCGACCCCATGTTGCATCCGCAACCACGTGATTGCCCGGTCGGCCATCAGTTGATCGAAGTGCATCGGCTTGTCGCCACGTTGCTCCTCGGCCTCGATGGGCTTGGTGTTCTCATAAATCGCCGATTTCCACTGGTTGGTATCCCCGCCCAAGAATCCATAGAAATACTCAAAGCCGAGCCCCGTGGGCCAGAGATCGAACGGTCCGGCCTGACTGGTGTGCCAGTCGGGGATGTTGTGGTTCTTGCCATACCACGAGGTGTTGTAGCCATGTTGCTTGAGCACCTCGGCGATGGTGCCGCTGCTCTTGGGCATCAGCGAGTGATACCCCGGATAGCCGGTACTGATCTCCATGACCGCGCCGGAGGCATTGCTGTGGTGGTTCCGGCCCGTAATCAGCGCGGCGCGCGTGGGCGAGCAGAGCGCGTTGGTATGAAATTGCGTGTACCGAAGGCCGTTCTTCGCGAGACGGTCATAGGTGGGAGTCGGAATGGGGCCACCGAAAGGACTGCTGGCGGCGAACCCGACATCGTCGGTCATAATGAGCAGGATGTTCGGGGCTCCTTGAGGCGCGGCGACCTCCTTGGGAAAGTCGGGGGTCGAATCCTTGGCCGTCTGGCCAATCTTCCCGTTAAACGGTTGTGGCGGACGCGGCAGCGTGTCCTGGGCTTGGACACCGGTGAGCAGCGACGCGGCGAACCCGAGTGTCACCATCAGTGCGACACCAACCCGTGCGATCCATGAGTGTGCCATACAATCCCTCCTTGTAGGTGTAGACGACTTTCCCCACGTGACGACATTGCCCTCTGTAACGCAATGACTATAGGTTGTCAAAAAAATGAATCGCTCTCCATTATGAGATTCTCCCGCCGAATGACCGTGTGGACGCGTATCGGGATCCGACTGTGGCTTTCGTCTGTGTGCCTCAACTCCTCCGTGGCGCAGGCCCAGGCTCCGCCACCCGAGACGACCCCTCGCTTATCCGAGATCACGATCACCGCGACGCGGGAAGAGCGACTGCTCTCGGAGGTCTCACAGGCGGTCTCAATCGTGGAGCAGGACGACCTCGCGCGGCAAACCCCCAGTACGTTGCCAGACCTCCTACGGGGCGCGACGGGCGTGTTTGTCCAACAAACGACCCCAGGACAAGCCGCGCCCATCATCCGCGGTCTCATTGGCAGTTCCGTGCTGATGCTCGTGGACGGCATGCGACTGAATTCCGCCTTCTTCCGCCCCGCGCCCAATCAGTATTTCGCGCTGATTGACCCGTATAATATCGACCGCCTCGAAATCGTGCGCGGTCCAGGGTCAACGTTGTACGGGAGCGACGCCATGGGCGGCGTTATCCAGGTGCTGACCCCAGTGCCCCGCTTCACCACACCCGAGTGGCAATGGCGTGGGCGGTGGCTTGGACAATTGAGCAGCGCCTCCCTCTCGCAAGTCTCGCGCTTCTCGCTCGCGGGTGGTCGGCAAGGCGTTTCGCTCAGCGGTGGCGTGACCTACCAAAATCACGACGACCTGCGCGCCGGTGGCCAGCGGGGCAAACAGCACCCCTCGGCGTTCGCAGTCCATGCCGCCGATGGCAAACTTTTCCTAGAAGATGAACGGCAGGACCTGTTACTGAACCTCCAATATCTCCAGCAGCCGAAGACGCCACGATTCGACGAACTCACACCAGGTTTCGGCCGGTCGCGGCCCGCGTCAGCGGTGTTTTTCTTCGAGCCGAACGATCGGCTCTTGCTACATGGGCGGTATCGTTGGCGAACGCCGATCGCCTTGGTTGACAGCGTGCAACTCAATGTCGCGTTGCAAGAAATCAATGATGACCGTCGTGCTCGTGACTTTGGGAGCAGGCAAGAAGACCGAGAACGCAATCGCAGTCGTTTGCTGGGCAGCACCATCCAGATGTCCTCCCACTGGCGCGACCGGATGCTGCTGACATACGGAGGAGAGGTGTATCACGACGACATCGCGAGTGGGAAACGACGACGCGACCTCGACACCAGGCAATACTCATCCCCCGCGAGCCGTTTCGCCAATGGCGCGACGATGACAAGCTGGGCGCTGTACGGGCAAAACGAGATATTCCTCCATCCGCGCTTCACCATGATCCTTGGTGCCCGCGTCAGCGCCTTCGACATCTCGATTCCCAAGGCGGACCGCACCGTCGGCGTCACATCGTCCTTCCACGATATCACTGGCAGTGTTGGCCTCATTTACCGGTTGACCCCTGAACTCGCGCTCGTCGCCAATGGCGGTCGTGGGTTTCGCGCGCCCAACGTCTTTGATCTCTCGACCCTTGGACCACGACCGGGCAATCGCTTTCAGATTCCCAATGCCAACTTGCGCCCGGAACAACTGCTGTCGGGCGATGTCGGGGTCAAGATGTCCTTCCCCCATTTCACGGGCGAGGTCTTCGCTTTTTACGCCTCGTATGAAGACAAGATCGAGGACACGCCAACGGGAGGGGTAACGCCCGAAGGCCGGAACATCGTCCAAAGCGCGAACGTGAACGCCGTCACTCTTGTCGGGCTGGAAACGGGAGGCCGGTGGCAGTGGCGGGAATGGGTGGAGCTGTTTGGGAGTTTTGCGTTCACGTGGGGGGAAGAACAATTTCGCGCGGGTCAGACAACCCCAGCGGATCGGATTCCCCCTCCGACTGGTCGCGTGGGCGCGCTGGCGCGGCTCAATTCGCGAGTGTGGGTCGAGCCCTATATCG
>JABFSC010000103.1 GCA_013140885.1 Deltaproteobacteria bacterium
AGCGAAGCCCAACAACTCGTGAGTGAGGTCCTTGCCTGATTCACGGAAGGATTCGAGACCACTGACGTGCAAGACGCGCAACGGGTTCTGGCACTGGATGCTGAGTAGGGGAGAGGCAAAAGGCAAAAGGCAAAAGGCAAAAGGCAAAAGGCAAAAATGGAAAACAACAAAGCTCAAACAAATTTTCAAGGGCGCTATCCTCTTTGATATTTTCGGTTTGCCAATCAAATTCGGTCATGCTCGCGAGATGGCGTCCAGGTTCCCTCTTCCATCCGGGAGAGGGCTAGGGTGAGAGGGCTCAAGTGATCTTTCCTTATTTTCCCCGTCAAAGTTCATAAGAGGGGCAAACCGCGCCCCCGCTCCCCTTCCCTTGCTTTTCTCCCCGTTCCTGAAAATATAGCCCACCATGCACTGTCCACACTGTCATACTGAGGTGCCTCCTCACTTCAAGTTCTGTGGCGCTTGTGGTTCGTCACTGGCCCTGGGCCATGAATCCCCAGATGCGCAACGCCGCCAGCTCACCGTCATGTTCTGTGACCTGGTCGGATCAACAGCCTTAGCCCAACAACTTGATCCCGAAGACCTCCAGGTCGTCCTCCGCGATTACCAGGACGCCTGCGCCGCGGTGATTCAACAATATGATGGCTATATCTCTCGCTCTCTTGGCGATGGACTCTTGGTCTATTTCGGCTATCCACGAGGGCAAGAGGATAGTGCGCAACGCGCCGTGCGGGCGGCACTTGGGATTCTCGCCGCGCTGCCACCACTCAACGTCCGGCTCCAGCACCAGTTCCCCACCTCCAATCCCCAGATACAGGTGCGGATCGGGATTCATACGGGACTCGTCATCATCGGTGAGATGGGGACGACGACATTTCGGGACCCGATGGCGATTATCGGTCAAACCCCCAACATCGCGGCTCGCCTGCAAACAGTTGCCACTCCCAATACCATCGCGATTGGCGACTCCACCTATCAACTCATCCGGGGATTTTTTGAGTGCCGCTCACTCGGCACCCCGCCGCTCAAAGGCATTACGGCTCCGCTGGCCGTCTACCAAGTGCTGCATGAGCACGTGGCGCGGACCCGTCTTGACGTCGCCGCGGCTGCCGGCCTCACGCCGTTGGTGAATCGCCATGACGAACTCGCGCTCTTGTGGGATCGCTGGCAGCAGGCCAAAACCGGCAGGGGGTACGTCGTCTGTCTGCAAGGAGAGTCTGGAATCGGCAAGTCGCGCTTGGTCCAAGCGCTCAAGGGACGTGTCGCGCAAGAAAATGCTCTCACGCTTGAGTTTCGTTGTTTACCCCATCATCAAAATAGCGCCCTCTACCCGATTATTGATCTCCTCCAGCGTCGCCTCCAATTCGACACGGCGGAAACTCCCGATGAGAAGTTGCAACGACTCGCACACGCAGTCCAGCGCTTTGCCCCGGCACTCCACGCCGATATTCCCCTGCTCGCGGCGCTGCTGTCACTCCCGCTTTCCGATGAGGCCGCGTTGCTCGCACTCAACCCTCAACACACACGACAACAGACACTCTCGGCTCTCATCTCAGGGCTGCTCTCCGTGGCGACACCCCAGCCGGTGCTGCTGATTGGCGAAGACTTGCACTGGATGGACCCCACGACCCATGAACTGTTGAGCCTGCTCATCGAGAGCGTGGCCACCGCACCGGTCCTCATCGTGCTCAACTTTCGCCCGGAATTCACGCCGCTCTGGCCCCCGCCACCGCATCAGACGTCATGCGCGGTCCAGCGACTCACATCGTCCGATGCCGCGACGATGATTACCGGCGTCGCCAAAGGCAAAGCACTCCCGTTCGATGTCGCGCAACTCGTCGTCAACAAAACGGATGGAGTCCCACTGTTTATCGAAGAACTGACCAAGATGATGCTTGAGTCGGGCCTCCTACAGGAACAGCACGAACACTATGCCCTCACCGCGCCACTTCCTCCCTTCGCGATTCCGACGACGTTACAGGATTCCCTGCTCGCACGACTAGATCGGTTAGCCCCAGTGAGGGAGGTCGCTCAACTCGGAGCGACCCTGGGACGAGAATTCTCCTACACGCTGATTCAGTCCGTATCGCATGTGGACGAAGCGTCGTTACGGCGTGATCTTGCCACTCTCGTCGAGGCCGAGCTGCTCTATCAACGCGGGACCCCACCCCACAGTCGCTATTTCTTCAAACATGCCCTCATTCAGGAGACCGCCTACCAGTCGCTCCTCAAGAGTCGGCGACAGGAGTACCATCAGCGGATTGCCCAGGTGTTGCAAACCGAGTTTCCCAACACTGCGGACCTTCAACCGGAAATGGTGGCCCATCACTATACCGAAGCCGGGCTCATCGCCCAGGCGGTCCCCAACTGGCGGAAAGCCGGAGAACAAGAGCTCGCGCGTTCCGCGAACACCGAAGCCATCAATCATCTCGCCAAAGGACTCTCGCTCCTCGCGACCTTGCCGAAGACACACGAAAACCTGCGGCATGAGTTACTTCTGCAAACCTCGTTGAGTCTTGCCCTTGGCGCCACCAAAGGATTCGCCGCGCCAGAAGTGGAACAGAGCTATGCGCGCGCCCACGAACTCTGTCGCGAGGTTGGGGAAACACCCCAACTGTTTCCCGTCCTCTGGGGGCTCTGGGCTTTTTACTTAGTGCGGGCGGACATCTCCACGGCTCGCGAAATGAGCCAGCACCTGCTCACGTTGGCGGACAGCGCTCACGACGCGACCTTGCAACTGGAAGCCCATGATGCGCTGGGGACGACCCTGTTTTGTCACGGCGAATTGAGTGCCGCTCGTCACCATTTCGAGCAAAGCATTGCGCTCTACGATATACGTCAGCATCGTGCCCTCGCCTTTCTCTATGGAGGAGAAGACCCGGGCGTCATTTGTCTCGCCTGGGTCGCCATTGCTCTGGGCACCCTTGGCTATATGGAAGAGGGCGAGCGAAGAAGTCGCGAGGCGCTCGTGCTCGCCCAGGAGCTGGCGTATCCCTTCAGTCAAGCGGAAGCCCACTGTTTGATCGCCGAGTTTCATTGGTTACGACGAGAGACGCACCTGGTGGAACACCATGCGGCCATTGCGATCGCGATCGCGGAAGAACAAGGGTTCCCGCTGTGGGCCGCCTCCGGCAGTATCTTCCACGGCTGGGCACGCGCGGAACAAGGACATACAAACGAAGGCGTCGCGCAGATCCAACGCGCCTTAGCGCAATGGCGCGACACGGGGGCACGTCTGCTCCAGCCCCTCTTTCTCTGCTTGCTCGCCGACGCCTATCGACATCAAGGACAATACCGCGAAGGGCTCCACGCGATTGAGGAAGCCCTGGCC